>NZ_CP017704.1:0-300000 GCF_002243645.1 Peribacillus simplex NBRC 15720 = DSM 1321
TTTTCGTCAGTCCTTCTGCTGCGAAGTAATAGTAAATTGCATGTGTACAAAAGAACTGAAGAATCCAGGTGATTAAGAGAAACAGCTCTAAACGCTCTATAAATATCCCTTTTACTTCATACGATTGAATAAAAGAAATGGTTGGCCATGTAACAGCTTTGACTTCATGAACAGTCAGTGTAGCGACTACCAGAACATATGTAATCACATATAATATCATCGGTATGAAAAACCGATTAAAACGCCACTTTTTATCTTGTTTTGATTTTTAACGACGCCAAACAAAAAGATGAAAAGTTCAATTCCAAAAAAAGACAAAGTCCCGGAGCCCATTCCTTTCATCACAGGGAGAAACCCTTTTCCAAGAACAGGCTGCAGGTTTTTTATATCGACTACTTTAATACTGAACATATAAATGAACAAAACGATGACAATTGTCAGAGGAAGAAAGAAGACGCACACCTTTGCAATGGCTTTAATTTTGCCTGTCAATAGATGGACACTCGCTAAAATCAATGTGAGCAACAATATTTCAACCGGCGTATCCTCCAAACAAATAAAATCGGACCATTTCACTCATGGCAAGCACTTCAAAGCTGGCCACTCCTATAAAGTAAAACACCACGATCAATCCAATAATTTTGGAGAGCCACTTTCCATATGCCTCCTCCATGTATGTGAAATAGCTTATAACTTTATGTTTTTTTAACATTACAACCAATAGGCATATTAAAAGGGCAATAATGAACCCATTTAGAATCAAGACGATCCATCCATCGGATGAATTAACTTTTTCCGTTATCGTCCTTGGAAGCGTAAGCATCCCAACTCCTAACATGGCGCATGAAATGATCGAGGCCAATTCCCCGCTAAGAATTTTGCCGTCTGCTTGGCTCAAGAAAGTTCCCCCCTTTTTTCCGCTTCGGTAACCGGAGAAACGCGTCCTTCCAAGTCTTTTTACCGATAAAATCCGTTGGTTGAAAATAAGGTTCTTGAAAGCTAGTCAATTTCGACAAATGGCTGATAACGATGATAAAGAATAAAGTGGTTCCATATAGACCTAGAACGGCGGAAAAAATCATCGCCCCGAACCTTAATGCCCTGAATGCCAGTCCAAAGCTATATTGTGGTACCGTAAAAGAGGTAATCGTCGTAATCGCTACGATTATGACCATGAGGGAACTCACAATATTCGCTTGAACGGCTGCTTGTCCAATAATGACACCACCAACCAATCCAACCGTTTGCCCAATGGGCGCTGGGAGCCGAATTCCTGCTTCACGAAGCAGTTCAATCGTCAATTCCATGATGATCGCTTCAACAAAAGGCGGAAATGGTACGTTCTCCCTTGTACCAGCGATGGTCATCGCTAGTTCCGTCGGCAGCAATCCAGGGTTGAACGAAACCAAGGAGATATAAATTCCTGAAAGAAAAACGGTAATAAATAAAGAAAAGTAACGAAGGACACGTAGAAAAGAACCCGCGACCCACCTTTCATAATAATCATCAGGTGACTGCAGCAGCATCGTGATCGTCGTAGGTGCCATCAACGCAAATGGAGAGCCGTCAACCATGATGACCACCCTTCCCTCCTGCAGTGCCGCCAATACTTTATCCGGACGCTCGGTATTCTGGATCTGTGGGAAAGGGCTAAACGAAGTATCAATTAATTCTTCAAGCATCCCCGAGTCTTGGAGATCGGTAGCTTTTACTCCATTTATCCGATTATTCACTTCTTTTAACAAAGAATCGCTTGCTTTTCCTTCATAATAGATTAATGCAACTTCCCGTTTTTCAAGCGTCCCTAACTTCTGTTGTTTGACGATTAGGTTGGGATGGTTTGAATATTGTCTAATTAATCCGATATTTTCCTGGAGACTTTCGATAAACCCAAGCTTCGGTCCACGGACAACCCTCTCTGTCGAAGGTTCACTCAGTGTACGAATTTTCTCCTTTTCCAGATTCAAAACATAACCATTTGCCATTCCATCTATAAATAAAAGTGTTTTTCCGTCAAAAATATGCTCTATGACTTTTTCATATGTTTCAACATCTTGTTCCCTGACTGCACAGATTTTGGAAATGACCAGCTTCTCGATGGAAACCGGGTGCCTTGATTCGACCTGCGTAGCGGATAAATCTAGGACTATATCATTGAATGCTGGATAATTCATTGTTCCATTGACAAATACAAATAACCTGAAACTTCATAACCGGGAATGAATATCTTTTTAAAAACTACATCATCCTGCATATCCAATTCAGATTTCAATTTTTCCTGCTTTTGATCCAATCTTATATGCAAGGGTTTACTTTCCATGGTGAACTCCTTTGGTTAAATGCGTTTTATTGTATCAGTTTCCTCTATTTTCAATTTTTTTATTCGAACAGGAAATGGTGACAGCTTTTAGACCAAGAATCCTTATAATGAATCCCCCTTTCCGAAACGAGCATCCTAAACAATCCAAAATGGTTAATATGTAATTAAATTGCAAATGCTAGGATAACAAGCTTTAGTTTAGAGGTGACAGCATTGTTTAACCGCGGAAAGTTCAAAAAAAAACCCAATCAACCAAACGATAAAAATGATGAATTAAATAAAGTTTCGGATGTAAGGGATCTATTCAATACCCTTTCTTCATCCAATGATTTCATAAATCATCAAGGAACGTATAATGGTGTAGGCTATTGGGTATCTTTTTATCGCTCTTTAATTGATGCACAGGAACTTCATAATAGTGTTCTTTCTGTCATACCAACTCTGGAAGCGATAAATTTGGAGCAAATTAAAGAAAACGTTCCAATAGCAAATACAATTATCACCAATACCAAGGTTGTAATCGAAGAAAGGATCATGAGAGGCGAAATTGCCATTCGTTTAGATGCGAATCTTGATGAATGCCTATTAATCAATGTTGCGGCACAACAAGGAAGGCAAGTTGATAAACCTGAACTTGAATTTGGAATCATAAGTGCTCAAGAAGCTTTTGTTGAGGATATTGATATCAACCTGAATCTAGTCAGAAAAAGGCTGCCTATCCTGGATTGCAAGTAAGTGAACTGACTGTGGGGTCCTTGTCTAAAACCAAAGTGGCGGTTATATCTATAAAAGGAATCGTTGATCAGGAAAATGTCGATAATGTTATCCAAAGGATCAATGACATAGAGTTTGATGAAATATTGGATGGGTCCTCTCGCGCAAATGCTTTATGATGATTCAAATACCTTATTTCCCCTTTTTCTAAATACCGAAAGGCCTGATCGCATCGCAAGTGCATTGGCTGAAGGTAAAGTAGCTATGTTAATCGATAGGTCTTCCTCTGCACTTATTACACCAACCATTTTGCTGGAATACTTTATTACCATGGAAGATTATAATATGCCATGGATTCCGGCATCTGCTTTCCGTTTATTAAGGATATTCGCGGTCGCTTTTTCGATATTTGCCACTCCTCTTTATGTAGCGGTGCTGACTATCATTATGAACTGATTCCTAAAGATCTTTTGGAAACGATCGTCACTTCAAGGAACTTGATACCTTTTTCAGCCTTTGATCGAAGCATTATTCTTGGAGATCTCCATTGAGTTATTACGTGAAGCGGCTGCCAGGCTGCCAACGAAGGTAGGCCAGACATTAGGTATCGTCGGCGGTATCGTTATCGGTCAAGCTGCCGTTGTAGCAGGTTTGACCAGTAATATCTTATTGATCATCGTTGCCCTCTCAGCACTGGCATCTTTTGTTACGCCTATTTATAAAATGGGTAATGCCATTAGGGTACTGCGGTTCCCCTTTTAGTGGGGCCCAAATTTGGGGGTTGCTGGGCATTACGATAGCGGCCGTGTTTTTGATGACCCACCTTATCAAATTAACGTCAATGGGACACCCGTACCTAGAACCGATATACCCATTTCGTATGCAAGATTGGAAAGATAGCTTTCCGGCTTCCTTTTAATTTTTTTAAATCCAGACCTGTAAATTTACGTCCTGATGATATATCCAGGCAGCCACAGCCAAAAAAAGCAAGAATCAAAAAAAATGATTTTAATGAATGATTAAATGAGGGTCCTGTATGAACCAAGCTGGAGTTAATGAAAAGTATAAGGTATCCCCGTCTATGTGTTTTTTTTAGTGCATTCCATGCAAACGGGAATAGGCGTTTTAAGTTTTCAAAGAGTTTTAGCGAAGACAACGGGAACAGATGGCTGGATTTCGATACTACTAGCCGGCCTGATCGTTCATATAATGATTTGGGTCATATATAAAATCTTCAGTATCGTCCCTGGTGATCATTTCGGCCAATAATCATGCATTCGGAAATGGATCGGGAATTTCTTCAGTCTATTATTCATTCTTTACTTTTTGATCATAGGGATGACTATCATGATTAGCTATATAAATGTCATACATGTATGGATGTTTGAAGAGGTAGGTTCCTGGGCGTTTACCTTGGTTTTCCTGATCCTGATTTATTATATAAATACGGGAGGTTCCGTACAATTACGGGTATTACCTTTTTAAGCTCCATTTTGACTTACTGGCTTTTATTTGTCCTATTTTTGCCATGAAATACTCTGAATTCACCAATTTGCTCCCTGTTTTCCACACACTCTATTGGATATATTGAAAGGAACAAGAAGTACTTCATTAACAATGCTTGGTTTTGAAATGATCGTGATGTTTTATCCGTTCATCAAAGATGCTAAAACTTCACAAAAATATGCTCATGGAGGGGCCTTAACAACAACCTTAATAACCGTATTCGTTTATTTAGTTTCAATTGTTTTTTATTCACAAAAACAGTTGGAACTGACTATATGGCCGACACTGACATTGACCAGTATTGTCGAATTGCCCTTTATTCAACGATTTGAATATATAGACGTTTCTTGGTGGGCCATCGTCATCATTCCCAACATGACCATTTCCTTGTGGGCTGCAAGCCGAGGTTTCAAGCGTTTATTCAATGTTCAGCAAAAGTATCCATTATGGGAATGTCCATTATAATCCTGCTTACGAATATTTTTTTTTGATGTCGATTCACTATATATATTGCATAAAATCATCAATCCCTACGGCGCACTCTTTGTTGCTTTATACTTGCCTCTTCTTTTGGTCGTCATTTATATAAAGAAAATGAGGAAACGTTTATGAGAAAATTATTTCTTGTTATATTGGCTTTTCCCCTCCTTTGCAGCTGTGCCGAGCCAAGGGTGGTTGACGAAGTCAATATGTCCCAAGCCATTGGCTACGATATACTTAAGAATGATAATGTCGAAGGAATGTTCGTCATCCCTATCTTCCAACAGGACAAGATGGGTAAATATCAAATTTTAAGTGGACATCGACGACAACGAGTGATGTCCAGGCTGTCGTTTCCAAAAAGCGGATAAGCCGGTAATGCTAGGACAGACTCGCATCGTTTTATTTAGCGAGAAAATGGTTCATGAAATCGGAATAACAGAACTGACCGATTATCTCTACCGTGAGCCGCAACTTGAAACAGAGTCATTTTGGCTGTCGTTGAAGGAAAGGTCAAGGATGTAATAAATACGAAAGCACCAAATACGAATGTGAATATTGGAATCTTTTTATCGGATTTGATTAATCAACAGAATGAAACAGGGAACGGACCGGATACTAACCTCCATCTTTTTTTAGGAACGCTCTAGAAACTGGCGGCGATTCGTATCTTCCTTTAATTAAATTAATTAATAATGAAGTTGCGGTATCTGGAGTCGCCCTATTTCATGAAGATAAGATGGTCACGAAAGTTCGAACGGGTGATATGTTCATTTTTAAGACATTAGTTCAACATCATAGGCGGGGAGTATACAAATTCAAATTAAAAGACAAGAAGAGAAGCGATATCGTAGTGGAAAGTATCCGAAGCGGTTCAAGTTATGAAGTATCCGAATCAGAGAGTAGTCCCTCGATCACGATTAAGATCAAAATTAAAGGACAGATCAAGGAATCCATGCGAAGTGACAACCTTACCAATAGAAAGATGATAAAAAAAATTGAAAAGGATATGGAAGATGATTTAACCAGGCACGCAAACCGTCTTATTAAAGATTTTCAGAAAAAATCCCTTGACCCGATTGGCTTAAAGGAAAAATATCACGCCAAAAATAAAAAATTGACCTATGAACATTGGAAAAAGATTTATCCGAAGATGGACATTAATATAGAAACTACAGTTAACATCATCCAAACCGGGGTCTCTGAATAATTTAATAATAGGAATACTCCTTACATGCTGTCTGTAAGTAACCATACCACTAAACATATCTCTGAAATAGTAAACATAGGTTCCCTTTTTATCTGACATTTTCAGGAAAACACGCCTGTCCCAGGCTGTCGAGAAACCCTCGGCAGCCTTTAATAATTTCAATTCACTTCGATAAACCACCGCGATAATATAGTATTTTTCACGTATTATTATAAGGTTAGTGATCCTAATATTTAATACATTTGACAACTCACAAAACGAATTGGAATTTGTTTTAATTAATGACCTTTCCCTCACAACCATCTTCACCGAAAAGAGGATCTGGAAGGCCCTAATTAGGATCACTTAATCAGTGGTTACTTATCTGGAATCCGTCCGAAAAGCAACTGGGACGAGAGATTCAAGTAATCCAAATACAAAAATCACCACTTAATATCGGTGCTTTCGCTCTCGGTTTGTAAAGTGTCAGGTGAAAACCAATCTTTGGATTCATTGGACACCGGAGGTTCGCTCCTGTGAAAGGACATCGGAGCTTGTATGTTTCTACCTTTTCGAACTAATCGTTCGCGCACTTTAAATGAAGGCGGATGTGCTGAATATTCTTCAGCTGATCGTAAAAACTACTCCCATATATTAAATATGCTACAAGATAGATTTCATCTTGCTGGTGAACATCTCAGTTATTTAACCGGATGATGGCAGGTGATTTTGAATCAGCCAGAAAGTATAAAAGAAGGTAGGGTCACTTCTTAAGAAAAAGAGTTATTAACCTATCGATGTTTTAATAAATAAAAGGAGCTGACTTTATGAAAAAAACTTTGAAATCAATCATCGCTACTTCTGTAATAGGTATAAGTGTATTCTTGGGATTCTCTTTTGCTTCCGCAGGTAGCGAAAAAGATGAATTGAACTCAGAAAAAGTGACCTTCTTTGGATCCCCAACTTCTGCGATTTCCAGTTCAGTTTCTGTACCTCAAAGTTATAACCGGATATCGTTTAGTGGAACAGTAGCTCCTCTTTTAAAAAAAGATGGAAGACTATTTATGAGAGATATGGCAATACAGAAAGGCAGGCAATCGGAATCTTAGAGAAATTAAAAGCAGATTTGAAAACAAAAGGACTTTCCCTCGCTGATGTAACCTATCTGCGTGTGTATATCGCGCCAGATCCTAATAAGAAGATACACCAGACTATCAAGGTTGGTTTAATGCCTACGCTCTGTTCTTTAACACAAAAGAAAATCCAGTTAAAACAGCTCGTTCAACAGTAGGGGTGGAAAGTCTTGTTTCTCCGGATTATCTGATTGAAATTGAAGCAGAAGTAGCCTATAAAAATAAGAAGTTAGACGATTGAAGTGAATGTTATGTTTCAAAATACCGGTGTTCCAGGCTTAGTTATCATTCTTATCTTTGCACTTGTGATTTTGGTCCTAAAAAATCACCAATCGGACGAACTTTTGGACGAAAACTTTATCTGAATTCAAAAGTGCAACCAAATGGTTAGTTGATGAGGATAAAGAAGAAGCGAAAAAAACTGAGTTAACGACTGTTTTATAGCTGGGCAGTTTGAAACGATGTTTACGGCAGTTAAATATTTTCGTTTATTTATTAACCTGATTTTACGGTTCGGCTTTTTATTTGAGATGCCGCTGGTCGTGATGTTTTTAACGAGACTAGGGATTCTCAATCCTGTGAGGGTGGGCATCTCCAAGGTTGTTTATAAGTAGAGTCTAGTCAACCAATTACAATGTGATTAAACGAATTACTTTAGTGAGACTGGATTTTTGCCTCCAGGGTCCCTTCTATCTAAAGTGAAGGAATTGAAAAATACAAGCCGGAAAACTTTTGAATACAAACAGAGACAGGAAGAATCTTATATTTAGGTTAGTTAAGTGACACAGTTGACAGTAAAAGGACCGCACATTTTAGATATGTCTAATATGTGCGGTATTATTTATTATTATCAAATTAGGCTATGTTAAAAGATAAAGGTTGATTAATAATAAAAATCAACAATAATCTTTAACAAAGCCATATTAAATAATCTGGATGGTTTCCTATAAAAGAAGCAACCAGACGGCAGTCGGAACTTCAATAAAGCACTCAATAGTTCAAGAAGTAGTCAATGCAAATGGAAATTATTCCACTCATTTTCTGGGATAACTCTGTTGAAGTAATCTGTTGGTTTGATTTTATAGCCTACAATTTTAAACGTTATTATCTCTTCCATATATGGTGGGGTATGCGGACCTTGGAAACTTACTACTTGCACTGTAACGTAAAATATATCAATGTTCTCTTCGTCTTGTTTTATTTCTAATATTTTCTCATTACCTCTAAACCAATCTGCCCCTACTACCAAACTAATTGGTTCCTGTAATAGCTTAATTAATGCTTTTTCTAACACGTCTTGAGGTATTTCCGTAGCTTTTGAAAAATTGGGAGCTAAGAATAAAATAAAACATAAAATGATTAATAATGAAAACTTCTTTTTCATATAACTCACCTCAGTATTAGTTTTCCTTTACTAAGGTTTATTTATTTCTCTTACTTAACTAACCTGCCCCGTTAGTTCTATAAGAAAAGCACATTATTTGTCTATCTCTTTTACATAATCACAGTTCTAGGTAGTATACCTAAATATAAATAGCCTCATCAAGTTTTTGATGAGGCTATCCACTGCGTATAGTGTATTAAAGTTTTTGCACTAGAACCAATATATCTTTAGGAGCATTTCTTTAGTTTTGTACGGCTCTAGTATAATAATATTCTTCAAGAGTAATTCCGTGGCTCATAATAGTTTGAGCTATTGATTTGCCTACATATCGAAGATGCCATGGTTCATACTTATAACCAGTAACTGATTCTTTTCCTTTAGGGTATCGGATAATAAATCCATAATCATCTGCATGTGCCTGTAGCCATTTTGCTTCTTTAGTACCTCCAAAGCAATCCTGTGCCGCGCATTTACCATTTCCTCCTGTCACATCAATAGCAAGACCTGTTTCATGCTCACTTGTTCCAGGTAATGCACTGTATGTGATTGCTTTGGCATAACCATCCCTTTTTACATAATAATCAAATAGAGCAACTTGTGTAGCATGTGATCTGTATGCAGATACACCGAGAAGACTTACTCCCTGCTTCTTGGATTCCGCAAATAATTTGCTAATGGCAGCAGCTGCTTCACTTCGCATTTTTCTCTTTTCTGTCTTTTCTTTAAAAGTAAACGGTATCGACGTATATACTAAGTCTTTTGGTACATAGTTTTCTGGTAGCTTATTTTTTTTATTGACTAGCACTGGAATACTTTCAGGCTTTGCAACAACCTGAATGGCGTCAGATGTAGGATTGGATACCTTTACATATTTACTACTAACATAACCTGTTTGACCGTTTAAGCTAACCTTTAGCCATCCATTCGCATTTTTTCCAGTAACCGTTAGCTTTGTGCCCTGTTTAACTGTTGCTATAATTTTATTAGCAGTAGAAGGACCTGTACGGACATTCAGGTTAGCAGTTGATGTATAGGTTACTGTTGCTGTACTAGAGCCAGATGAAGAGTTTGATATTTTTACATATTGGCTACTAACATAACCTGTTTGACCATTTAAGCTAACCTTTAGCCATCCATTCGCATCTTTTCCAGTAACCGTTAACTTTGTGCCCTGTTTAACTGTTGCTATAATTTTATTAGCAGTAGAAGGACCTGTACGGACATTCAGGTTAGCAGTTGCTGTATAGGTTACTGTTGCTGCATTGGCTACACTTGGTTCTAACCCCTTAATATTTGCATGGTTAAAACCGATTAAACCTGCACATAAAATAATGAAGGTAAAACCGGAAGCTAGCAATCTTTTGTTTAACGTTACTTTATTTAGTTTTGTCATTTAGAACACCTCAGTTTTAAGGTATATTTTAAAACAATAAATGTCACTGGTTTATTATTCCAATTAGCAACAAGAATGTTGAAATGATTATATTTAGGTTAGATAATGTAAACATATGAAAACAAAAAGAACGCACATTTTAGACATATCTAAATATGTGCGTTCTTTAATTATTGAACTAACGCTCCTGTAAGTGAAATATTGTATGCTACACTTTTTTCGTAGATGTACTTGAGCTTGATAAATCAGTATATTATCTCCTGTGTCAACTATATGGGCTTTTTTCCAACCACTGTCTACACAAGAGGGGATAATATCAATAACAGGAAGCTAACGCTACTACAACTTTTTATTTATCTATCCTCGTAAGCAGTAAACAGCACTCCACATGCATGAAATTTAGATGTTTTTTTTCCAAAGAATTAGACCTAATTGTTACTCGATTCTTTCATTAAATTTACCTTAGGTATATTCAATAGTTGGCGAAGCTCGTTGGATAATGTCGTTCTTGTTTCATCACTCACTATATAATACCATATATCACCATACATCCCTCCATCACCTGGGATCTCTATTTGTTTAATATGATTAGCAGCGCTTTTATAGGAGTGTTGTATAGCAATCATTTGATCCATTGTTAAATTGGTTTGAACATTTTTTTCCAGTGCTTTTAATATCTTTTGATAGTTAGCTAATGAAGTTAATTGGGACCCTTCATGAATGACTTGCTCAATGACCTCACGTTGTCGCTGTTGCCTACCAAAGTCACCGTGTGGATCTTCTTTTCTCATCCGAGCATATACAAGAGCCACTTTGCCATCGATATGTTGTTTTCCTTTCTGTATGTGCACTCCTTCAAGGGTAAAATCAAACGTATTATTCACTGTAACACCGCCAACCGCATCGACGATATCCTTAAATCCTTCCATATTCACTTTTACATAATAATTGATAGGTATATTTAAGAACTGTTCTACTGCTTTGACAGACCCTTCAATTCCACCATATGCATAAGCAGCATTTATTTTGTTATACGTATTTTTTATAGGAATGAATGCTCTTGTATCACGAGGAATGCTCACCATTGCTGTTTTTTTTGTTTCCGGATTAACAGTGATGACAATCATTGAGTCTGACCGACCGACATCACCAGATCGTTCATCGACACCTAGCAATAGGATAGTTATTGGATCGTGTGTACTGAGTGGTTGCTGCTTACTAGATTCACCATGCAATGGTTTATATATATGATCTACCGATTTTGCAACTACACGATAAATACTGTAACCGAATGAACCGCCGATTAGTAACAACAAGACCATTCCAATAAAGGTGAATTTTCTCCATTTTATTTGTTTTTCACTTTTTGAATTTTCCATGTACATCCTCTTTCTAGTCATTAATTGCTGTATTGCTCTAATTTTGACACGTCACCCATATAAAATAACTCTTTCTATATGATTGGAACCCTTTAGTTGTTTAAAGGTTCATATACCTTTTGGGAATTCCCTTCATAAATTACAATAGATTTTGCTTGAATGGTTTCGTTGTTATATATAAAGTCTTTATCTGAAAAGTTGGCTATTACTTTAAATTTGTGCCAAATTCTGTAGATTGAACAAGGCGATCGTTTGAAAGCACCTTAAATCCTGTCATCTGTTTTGCTATAGCTTTTTGATGAAAGGGGGACCATTCCTTTAAATAGGAAATAATAGTGAACAATAGTTTCATTATTTTTCGTCCATTCTTGCTTATTCAGATGGTATAACGGTGGCACATTATATAAAAATTCATATATCATTCTGTCACCGACCATATCTTTGATTTTCAAACTTCACCATTCTCAATGATGGGTTGTGATCACCGATTCGTAATTTAAATAGAGGAAGAGAATAAGCTGGATCGAGATAGATATGTTTATATAACTCTTTGATCGGAATCTGTTTACTGTACCTGTCAGGAGCTGTTCCTTCTTGGGACCAGTACCCTCCAACATAATACGGACTATTTTTACTTTCTCTAATGTCCGGGTCTCCCCACTTAATCACAGGAGTTTCTATACCGTGGGCAAATTCTCATCAGGATAGCTCCATGATATTTTGTGATCATCCTTTTCCACGAAAACTTCAATTTCCGGGTTACCATCGAATGTAAAATCGCTGTACTTAATGTTTGTTGGCTTATTTATTGCCTTTTGTACATCTTTTTCTTTATCCCATCCTGTAAAAAAACTAATAATGAGAATAATAACAAGTAACACTGCATCTTTTTTTTTCATTTTTAATCCCTCCTGTTATACGTAAACTATACTTTCTTTTTGTTACATTAGTTTTACAATTCTCCACAAAATTGCGTTGGCTTTGGGGCTCATAAAAAAAGAACCCTAATGATTGAAAGGGTTCTTTTGAAAACAAATATAGAATTGTATCTGATTATTGAAAATCGAGGCTCCATGTTTAAAATGATGACGAATAAGAATGGATTTAACAATAGCAAGCCCTAAGCCTGTGCCAGAGGCTTTTTTGTTTCTAGATGCTTCTAATACATAAAATGGCTCCCAAATTTTCTCAATCTTTTCTGTTTGTTGTACATTTGTGCCGTTCTTAATTTGAAATACGATTTCTTGTTCTAAATCCTCAAATTCAATTTCAATTTTATGATCTTCTGTATATTTAATCGCATTACTTATTAAATTGTTAAACACTATCTCGATCTTCTCTTTATCCGCCCACACAAATAATTGATGTAAATGAGAATTAGAAATTCTAACATCTATTTCTTTTGTTTCGATCTCAATTTTATGTTTTACAAGGCATGAATGAAATAAGTCGATAAGATCAAAAGTGGTCTTTTCAATCTCATCTCTTTCAATTTTTGAAAAGTTTAATAAATCCTCTATTACTTTGGAAATATTATCTGTTTGTTTTATAATCGTGTCAATATAAGTACCGTCGTCTAGCCCATCTTTGATTCCTACACAATATGCTTTTATTAAAGACAACGGTGTTTTCAGTTCATGCGTAAGATCAGACATAACTATTTTTAAGTTCACATTTTTTCGTTTTAAGTCTTGATGAGCCTTATTAAGCTTATCACTCATCAAATTAATGCTGTTGGCAAGCTCCTCAATTTCATCATTTGTTTTGATATGAACAGTTTCAAATTTTAATTCTGAAATATCTTTAGAAACATCTTTTAACTCTTTCAACGGAGTGGTTATCTTTTTTGACAATATCCAGACTAACGCAATGATGAGGATAATAGAAAATAGCAACATATATAAATTAAATTCATTGACGATTTTTGCCGTATCACTAAAATGTACAATGGAATTGCCGACTAACACGAGCATATCGTCTCTTTGCATAAAACTGGCAAAAAAGCTTGATTTTAACTTTCCCTGGTCATATATTTTATTCACTTTTTTTCCTTCTGCCAATTTTTGAAGTGTTTCTTCTGTAATCCAAAATTTATTTAATGTGATTCGTTTTTTGTATAGTTGACGAAATACTACTTCATTTAATTCATCTACATTACTATTAATAGGCTCGTAAACAATGGTTATTCCATATTTATTTTCAATAGTTTCTTTGGAATGAATAAATGTAGTCTTATCCATTTTTTTTATCTCATTAGAAACTTGCTCTAACCTCTCTTTTGTTTTATGCAAGTAATATTTAGGCAAAAAATATTGAGTAAGCAAGATTGTGATAGAAAAAATGACGATTACTGCTAAGGAGATGCTTAGGGATAGCTTTCTTCCAAGCTTATTCATCTTCTTCCTCCAAACTATATCCCAACCCTCTATGAGTTTTGATCACGCCTTCTCCGATTTTGTCTCTTAGCCTTCTTATATGTGTATCAACCGTTCTTTCTTCCCCAAAGTAATCAAATCCCCAGACGATATCAAGGAGTTTTTTTCGTGTTAGTATACTCCCTTTATGATTTAGAAAGCATCTCAAAAGTTCAAATTCCGTTTTTGTCGCATTCAAATTTTTTTCCTTTTTATAAATTTTTTTTGCTTCTAAGTCAATTTTTATGTCTTTTAATTGAACGATCTTCTCTTTACGAAGAAGTTTCTTTGCTCTTGTTAATAGAATTCCTGGATGGAAAGGTTTCCTTACGTAATCATCTGCTCCAATCTTTAACGCTGCTAACTCATCTTCATTTTCACTTTTCGCCGTGAGCATTAATACTTTTGTGTCACTATTACTTTTTATTTCTTTACAAACTTGCAAACCATTTGCCTTAGGCATCATCCAATCCAATATAGCTAAATTGATTTTGTTACTATAAAAAATAGTCAGTGCCTCTTCTCCATCTTCAGCTAGAAAAACATGAAATCCTTCTCTCTCAAAATAAGCCTTTAAAATTTTCAACATATCTTTTTCATCATCTGCGATTAGTACTTTCATTTTTTCCTCCGAGTTATCGAATTTAGATACAGATTTGATTCTTCAACTTGACTAATCACACACTAGTATTTACATTTATAAAAATTTCCTGAGCCAAAAACTTCTATCAGCCACTTTCTTAATTAAATCGATTAGCTTATCTATTGCCTGGTTATCTTTATTCTTTTTCATATTTCCGATGTATTTTTCACGATTTTGATATAACATGTATATCGCATCGATAAATGTATCATTGTTCAAATTCTCTTGTAGAAGTACTTCTGCATATCCAGCATTTTGAAAAGATTGAGCATTTAAGACTTGCTCTCCCCTGCTGGCACCATTGGAAAGTGGAATAAGAAGCATTGGCTTTTGCAAAGACAATAATTCAAAAATAGCTGTTGAACCTGCCCTTGAAACCACAAAATCGGTCATAGCCATGATATCAGATAATTCTTCGTTGATATATTCAAATTGTTGATAGCCTCTTACCTGAATTGATGGATCGACTTTTTCTTTACCACAAATGTGTACAATTTGAAAATCTGTTAGTAATTTATCTAAACATGATCTGACAGTTTCATTAATACGTTGCGCGCCCTGACTTCCACCCATAACTAGCAACACGGGTTTCTCTTCTGTAAATCCACAATAGGACTGCCCCCCAGTGTAATGGCCTTTTTTCAATTCATCTCTAATAATACCTCCGATATGAATTGTCTTATTGGTCTTTAGGTCTTGTCCAGTATCAGGAAAAGTCGTGCATACTTTTGTTGCAAAAGGAAGAGATAGTTTGTTGGCAAGTCCTAGTGTTCGATCAGGTTCACGAATCACGATTGGAACTTTGTTTAACCATCCCCCTAAAACGACAGGTACAGCTACAAATCCTCCTGCAGAAAATACAACATTAGCTTTTACCTTCCTAAATAACCGATACGATTGGAAGATTCCTTTGATTACTTTAAAGGGATCTTTCACATTATTCCAATCAAAATAGCGCCTTAACTTCCCAGTTGAAACACTATAATATTGAACGGAGGGGATACTTGTCATTAATTGTTTCTCGATTCCGTTCTCAGAGCCAATGTAATGAACATCCCAACCTGCCTGAATAAACTTCGGGATCAGCACTAGATTGACCATTACATGGCCAGCAGATCCCCCTCCAGTAAAAACAATACTTTTTTTCAACTTATTTCCCCTGCCTTTATCATTAACAAATATCATCATATTACATACATTCATACTATCCGTGTATTTCTTCAGCCTATTAAAATTCAAATAATAAAGTTTCCGTTTTTTTTAAGAAACTATGGAAAATGTCTTTATGTGAGTCCATCATATCTTCTGGGATTGCATCCAACTTAAAAAAACGTAAATCTAAAGATTCTGTATCGGATACTAACAATTCTCCTTTATAATCTTTCGAAGTATAAACAACTGTTACAGCATAAAACTCGTCTCCATTTTGCAATTTCACAAAGTATTCTTTTCCAGAAAATACACCAACTAAGGTGAGATTATCTACAAGAAGTCCGGTTTCCTCATACAATTCTCTTTTTGCTGTATTTTCAGTTGATTCTCCCAGCTCCATTAAACCGCCAGGAATGCCCCATAAACCCTCCGGTTCTTTACGTTGTTGTAATAGAACACCATTATCTTTATCAATTAGAATCACAACCGCGCCAACCAAAATAACTGGTCGATGTCCTACAGCTTTCCTTAATTCGCCAACATACCCCATCCTATATCAGCTCCTTACATAGGATGAGATCGTCAGTTTTCGTTCCACGACAGAAAACCTCCTTTCATTAACATTTGTTCCACTTCGCTATTTGAAATTTGCTTTGTAGCAGAACTATATTCCTTCAGGTTTACCGGCGTACTGCTAGTATAATGTTCTTGAAGTCCTGGCATAGGAGTAGAAGGCAGGACTACAAAATAATCATTATCAAAATATACAGTTCGGCTGCTTTCACATTCGGTAAAGAGTGTTTCATTCAATTTTTCCCCTGGACGAACACCTATTTCCTTTATTTCAATATTTTTTTTACCTGATGATTCAATTAACACTTTGGCTAGATCAGCTATCTTTATAGAAGGCATGTTCATAACATATGTTTCTCCACCTTTACCGTTATTTGTTGCCTTAAACAATAATTGAACGGCATCTTCAATCGATAAGAAAAAACGTGTCATACCTAGATCAGTAATACCTATTTGTGAAAATTGTTTTATTTGATTTTTGAAAATAGGAATAACGCTGCCACTGGATCCGAGAACATTACCACTTCTTACACAAATAAATTTAGTGTTTGTTTCTTTTAAATTTGCATGAATAATTAGCTTTTCTCCAAGAGCCTTCGTGATTCCGTAAGTATTTGAAGGATCCGCAACTTTATCAGTTGAAACGTATATGACTTTTTTTACATCGTTTTCAATGGCTGCTTCGATCACATTTTGCGTACCAAGTACATTTGTCTTTATGGCTTCAAAAGGTTGATATTCACAAACAGGCACATGTTTTAATGCAGCCAGATGAAAAACATAATCGACACCCTCACATGCTTGCATAAGTTCTTCCTTATCACGGATGTCACCGATAATGAACTTGAATCTATCATCATTAGCAAATTGTTGTTGCATCTCAACTTGTCTTGTTTCATTCCGTGAAAAAATACGAATTTCTTTCGGATTATGATCAAAAATCTGTTTCACAATTTCAAGACCCCATGATCCTGTACCACCTGTAATTAAAAATGTACTATTATTCAATGTTTTTCCCTCCATATAAATCATAAAATAATTCAATCAATCCCTTTACATTGCATATCGAAAAAATGATAGCAATTCGTAACAACCATCATGACGAATATTTTGATTTTTTATTCTAGATATATAATAGTTTTTGTTTGTTACATTAGTTTGACAATCGTAATAGTTAAAAAAAAACATGATAAACAATAAGACTCTGAATTATTAATAAGTTAGGTAGCTCCAAGGGGATAACATCTATAGGGTGGGGTACCTTTACCAAAAGTCATGTTGTAAACAAAGTTATTATAGAAAAACACCATTCAAATAATAGAATGGTGTTTTTCTATAAATATGTTCATCTATCAGGCGTTAATTGAATAACTTAGAGCTTCGACTCACCTCTAAATATTTCCATTATCTTATTCAAGATAATGGACCGATTGCTGAACAAAAATAAAAAAATTTTCTTCAGATGTCCTGCACGTTACTTCAATAGAATCAGAAAACAACCAATTTGTGTTAATGTGTAGATCCAAAACTTATTCCCAAAAACGAAGTAACATTTTTAATCGCTAATACCCTTTTTGGTGCTAATATAAGTTTATTAACAACTATTAGCAGGTGATCGTATTATAAGGTCAAAAACTATTTCATTTGCATTAAGCTTGTCCACAAAAATTCTTCTCCGAAAAATTCACTTGGTTGAGTAATCTTTTTCATTTCACTAAAACTAATGATATCAAAATCCTTTGCGAATACTTCTTTAAGTCTGCTACATACGGCAGTCTTGGTGGCATCATTGTGTTTATGATCTGGTTTTATTTATCTCGGCTCATCATCATCATTATAGGTGGAGAAATCAATGCCTCATAAATGAAGATCATCCAAAAAGTGAATGAGCTTCCTTCAGTTCCCGTAATAGCTGAAAGCTCTTCAACGAACACTAATCAAGAAATAACATCTTGTATTGGGGAGGAATTCTTTCATGAGTAAGAAAGGAAAGCATAGGGGTAAAAAGGGGAACCATAAAACATCAGGTTCTGCAAATGGGCAGAATGGCGATCATTAAAAAGTTAAGCTGCATACAAAAGGGAGCCTTTTAAGATCACTTTTGTACAGTATGATTATTGTAAGAATCGTACATTAAGAAAAGCGATTCTTATTAAAGAATCGCGCCCTTTTCTTGAATAAACAAGAAGCTCATATTAGCCGGTATTGTGGAGGCAATTAACTTATTCTTGCTGGTAATGTTAAATATCGTAGAAGAGTGAGATTACTTTGGATCAACAATTGTTTGATTAAAGTTATTCGTTAGCTCAAAGAAAGATCTGTGTAAACATCTCTCGATCCTCAACTAACATCACCTTTTTGAAGAAAAAATGGATTACTCTTCTCTTGCCTATTTATAATGAATAACATTTCAAGAATACCAATAAAAAGCATAATCAGTCATAATTGAAGAATCACCCAACTGATGTAACATAGCTGAAATATTCCCTCTATGATAGGTTCCATGATTCACAACGTGTAAGACCATTTCAGATATACTTGTTTCTCTTAATCCTGCCCATGGATTATCCAACATTATTCTCTTTTCCATATCTTCCTGTCTGTTCAAAAAGGATTTAAACCGAGATGTTAAAGTGTGAAATTCCGTTTCTAAGTCTTCAATGGGCAGTTTCTCAATCTTTTCTTGAATTTGAAATGAAGATTGCATTGCTTCATTCATACTCTGACCCTCGAGGGTATTAAGCCATCCATATTCCACCAAATAGAGATGAGATAAACCTTTGAAACAGAAGGAAAGACACTTTTCATTTCCTTTTGATATTTCTCAGGAGAAAGTGTCTTAAGATGATCAATAATCCGTTGATTTGCCCATACATGATAGTTATATAGATTTTCTACATGATTTGCCATACAATCGCCTCCTTATCATCACGTTTTTTAATATTCTTTATCAGAATGAATTATTCCTTTAAATATTATTACTTATCTTATTTTATGAGATCTTCAACTAAATGGCCCAATTGTTGAACAAAGGTCAAAGCAATCTTCAACTAACCTCCCTCAATAAACTAAACACAATCTCACGATTGCTCTAGAATTCTTAGGATTTCATAGTCATATCATTAACCGTTATCTATGTAAGCTCGGCATTACTCCTCAAGGATAGGGATTTATCGAAAAAAGTGTATGCTAAACTAGCCAATTATAGGAAAAAATTGGTTTAAGCAATGTTATGATCGCACTTTTGGATATCCACATGTCTCATGGAGGTCAACCCTCCCATGTCTCACAGAGTCGATGCTCCTACATTCCTTCGTTCAACCTTTCCATGAGGTGGATGTCGGTCATGCTGCCCCACAGGATCTAAGTCCTCACGTTAGTTGCTTTGCCGACTAATCCGTGCTTCACTTTTAAATGAGTGTTAATTAAATGACCGTGTAACCTTAAAATTCAATGAACTATGCGACTGTTTGATGTACTACAAATGTTGCCATATGAGGGATATCCTTTAACATCTTGTCTTCTTGAAACGTAAATTGTTTTTTACCGATTGAAAACAGAATTCGAATAAGCTTGTTACACAAGGCTATCAGAGATTGCATTTTCTTTAAGGGATTGTGAGAACGTGTTGTGTAATATATATGAAGAGCTTTAAAAGCCTTGTTCTTTGCCACCAGTATCATGGCTGCCCGGAATAAGAGAGCCCTCAATTTCTTTCGTCCCCGTTTGGTAATCTTGGTCTGTCCTTTGTGCTTTCCGGATGTGTTTTCTTTTAAACTTAAACCTGCTAATTTTACGATTTGGCGAGGATGTTGATAGTCTCTGAGGTCGCCGACCTCTGCGAAAAACCCTGCTACTGTATCTCGACCGATTCCTGACACCTCTAACATCTGTGTGACACCTGGGATATGGTCTAATAACTGATCTAATTGATGATCTAATTCTTCGAATTTCACTTGAATAAAATCATACTTCTCTAGTAAAGCTCTCAACTCTAATTTTGCCATAGCTGCCCCTTGACGAATACCAATCGAACGATTGGCTGCTTCTTTGAGTGCTCGTATCTTCTTTAAGCCTATACTGCGTTTTACCACTTGTCTTAAGGAAAGTAAGAGCTCTTCATCCGTATAATTTACAAGTTGATGTGGCAAGGCTTCTAGCTTTAGAAAATGAATAGCTGCCTTGCCTTCCCAACTTTTGAACACTGTCAAAAATTCGGGAAAGTAACGATCAAGCCAGTTATGAACTTGTCCCTGAACGACCTGTAAGTCAACGTTGAGAAGATCGCGAAGTTTTTTGGCCACTCGGAGTTCTGCATAAATTCCTTGTGGAATTGTTGGTTCGGCATATCTTCCGTCTTTGACTAATTGTGCGATGACTTTTGCATCTTTCACGTCATTCTTTGTAGGTGAATTATCGTCTAATTCTTTACTTCGTTTAACATGTAGTGGATTGACAGATACGAACTTAATATTATTCTCTTTTAGAAGATGAGCTAGATTTAACCAGTAGTGACCGGTTGGCTCCATGCCTACAATCACTTGATTTAACTTACACTCTTTAACAAGTTGGTTAATCCAATCTAGAAACGAATGAAATCCTGCTTTCGTATTTTCAAAGAAACACGTTTTACCCAGTTCCAATCCTCTAAAATCCTGTGCTCTCGCGACATGATTGTGCTTGGCTATATCTACTCCGACAATTAAGGTTTCAGAAGTAATTTGAGTGATTTTATGATTTTGGTTATAATTCATTGTGAGACCTCCAAATAGATGTTTTTGTCCTTTTTTAGCTGGCCAGCTTAGGACACATTCATCTTATCAAGAGGTCTTTTTTCGTTCAAACCTCATTTTCAGTTATTACAGGAATGCTGCCCCGTTCGTATTATAAGGTCAGCCAGAAAATATTTCTGGTTGACCATTTTTTATATGGTTTTATTATAACGGTAGCCGGGGCAAAACGTACCTGCTCGTGGGGATAGACCCCGTCAACTAAACAGTTTGCCCCCTACTTGTAGAAACATGATTAGGCTGGTTGGGACGTAGATCTCGTATAACAAGCGAAGCTGTGACACTGCAAGGAGAAATAGGGGTACCGGTAATCCACTAGATCAGGAGGAGATTTAGAATGAATCCAGTCGTTGGTCTGGATATTTCAAAAGGGGAAAGTCAGGTTCAAGCATTTTTGGATAAGGGTAAACCTTATCAAAGGAGTTTTAAAATAACTCATACTGTTGAGGGGCTTAATTTACTTGTAGCGTTTCTTGAGGATGTAAAGAAAGAGTCTGGTCAGAAGCCTTCAGTCGTTTTAGAAGCCACTGGACATTATCAAGCTCCAGTCGTTCATTACTTGGAAGAACGAGGATATTTATTGATTATCATTAATCCATTGATTTCATATAAGGCAAGAGGATCAAGCTTAAGAAAGGTAAAAACAGATGCCATTGATGCCTATCTTCTCTGTGAGTTGTTTTATAAAGAAGAATTAGAGCCATATAAAAAGCGTGGAGTCCAGTTATTGAACCTTCGTAATCTCACAAGACAACATGAAAACATAACTGGCGTTATGGTTCAAACAAAGCTTCAATTTCAGGCAGTGCTTGAACAAGTGTTTCCTGAATATAAAGGAGTTTTTGGAGATTTATATTCTGTGGTGTCACTCTTAACTCTTTCAGAGTTCCCCTCTTCAGAGGACATTTTGAAGGCAAGTGAAGAAGCAATGACAGCAAGGATATTTGAGTTATGCAAGAGTAGATCAATTAAATGGGCAAATGAAAAAGCGATTCAGCTTAAAGCTGCGGCAGCTCGTAACCCTTTTGAAAAGACAGTCTATCAGAGTCATATTTTAAGCCTTGGTATGTATATAAATATTCTTCTTCAGTACAAAGAGCATCTATCAAAGTTAGAGGCAGAGATAGACGCCCTCGCTAAAGAAATTGAAGAATATACGATCCTCAAATCTATCCCAGGTATCGGAGAAAAGATCGCGGCAACGATTATTTCTGAAATTGGTGAGATAGATCGATTTAATAATCCTAAAAAACTTGTAGCTTTCTCTGGAGTTGATCCTAGTGTATTCGAATCCGGTAAGTTTACAGCTACCAAAAATAGAATCACTAAAAGAGGTTCTAGCAGACTTCGACATGCCTTATATATGGCGGTTCGTTGTGCTATTCGTGATTGCCGGAAGTCTAAGACAACTGATGAAATTATCCCTCGAAATAAGAAGCTACGCGTGTTTTATGACAAGAAACGCGAGGAAGGAAAGCCTTATAAGGTAGCCGTCATAGCCTGTGTAAATAAGCTCTTACACTGGATTTTCGCTCTATTAAAGAACAAAATGACTTTCCAAGATATTGTTTAAAATTTATATTTAACTAAAAAGAACAAAACCTTCCAAATGAGAGTCTGAAGGAAGGTTATTTGGTATACCTATTATTAGTATATCACGTATGTTTTTATCTTTTTATTGAAAAATGTTGACAAACTATTAGCTGGTTTAGTTGCATAAGAAAAGGAGCTGCTGATCAGCTCCTGGTAATGAAGTAAAGCACCCTTTAGTTCAAGACAAATTGGGGTACGGCAACGATTCGTTCTTTTTTGGGCCACTCAAAGCTAGGGCAAATTCATTTATTTTGTTGAATTTACCTTAACTTTTTTCTTTAGTGTTCACTTACAACAAAGTTGTTTAATTTTAATATTCCATACATTACACGTAAATGGGACAGTGTTCAAAAAAATAGTTATTTAATTATCTTCACCCTGTACTCATTTTTACAAAAAATAAATAACAATAAAGTCGATTAAATCTGCTTAATCTTCAACAATTGCGCCCGATTCTGGAATATTGAAATATGGAAAGGCTGCTTGATTGATTTAACAACGTTGTGCAGTGAAAGTCGTTTAAAAATAAGCTGTTCAAGGCATATTCTTACGTAAGTAATGGTCTCGATTCTTACCATAAAGTTGTTTCATTTTGCACTGTCAACAAGACTGCATGATGCTAATTTAGGAAATATAGTTGTTTGAAAAAACGGTGGAATGCGGGTTTCTGTGGTCATTAGCCACCTCGAATGTCTGACATATTTTCAGGAAATCTCTTGCATTGAAATTGCTATCGTTTTCTAAGTATGGTTCACGTCAAAGTTACGTTTGTGGGGATCATGTAAGACCTACTAAATGGTAGACAGTTGGTCGATGAAGCAGGAAACTTCCGCCTCTTAGGCGGTGAGTAGTTCACGTATTCAAAACAGGTATTGTTTATTTCACCCGAAGCACTATTTTTCCCTTGGATGTCCGATTTTCGATACTCTCATGAGCTTTTGCTACTTCAGATAAATCCAGTACTTCTGTTACATCGACCTTCACTTCGCCACTTGCCACATAAGAAAGGGCTTTTCGTGCTGCTTGTGCAACGATTTTTGGATGGTACACACTTAGTAACTGTAGATTAAATCCAAGGACTGCTTTACTACTAAACCAAAGTTCATTCGCAGATGGGGTAACATCTACTGCTTCACTTGCATTGCCCATGACAACCAATCGTCCTAATGGGGACAAGAGAGATAATCCTGTTGTTCTGGCTTCTCCTCCTACTTGATCAATGACAATATCTATACCACTACCTGCAATAGTTTGTGCATATTCGTCTCGTAAATAAACTTCGTCATAGCCTAAACTTTTGGCATATGCTACTTTTTGTTTGCTTCCTACTACTCCAATCACCCTACCTGCTCCAAGGGCACGGGCCATTTGCCCGATCGCACTTCCTACTCCACCAGCGGCAGCATGTACCAGTACCGTTTCGCCTTTTTGTAAATGTGCCACACTGGATAAAATCATCATCGCGGTCGTTACATTGGATGGATATGTTGCTGCTACTCGCATATCTACAGTTTTTGTTTCTTGATCCAACGGGATAACCAAATCCTCACTCACTTTCACTACCTCTGCATATCCACCTCCATTTACAATTGTTAGAGCTGCAACAGGTTGACCTACTCTTACTCCCGTTACTCCTTCACCGATTTCTCGAATTGTTCCAGATACCTCAATTCCCGGAACAAATGGAAGCGTTAAATCCTCTACAACACCTTTGCGAAATAATACCTCCGCATAGTTAACACCTGCATAAGCAACATCAATTGTTACTTCTCCAATCCCAGGTTGTGGAGTTGCTACTTCTTTCTGTGTAAGTACGGATGCTTCTCCAAATTGTGGAATGATAATAGCCTTCATTTTTTCTCTTTCCCCTTTCGCTTGCCTGATAATTACTAGGCATTTTTTGTTTATTTTCTTTTCTATGATTTTATTCTAATAGCTACCAATATTATTACGAGTTTTTCGTTATACTAGTATTATCAGTAACACCTTAAGGAGAGAAATCTGGATGGAAAACAGAAATATAAAAGTGCTTGGGGAGTTTTTAAAGTCACGACGAGCAAAGATTTCTCCTGATGGGCTACATGTTTCGACTGGAATGAGAAAACGAATTTTTTAAATAGAAGCATTATAAACAAGAGCTGATTTTCTCCTAACTGGCTCTAAATATGATTGTTGGCTGCCTACACCTAAAATGTTTTTAATGGTTCTGCAACGGACTAACATTCTTACACCTATGTTAGTTTGAATTTTTTTACGTACTATCATGCCTTTATTGTCACTTTAAGAGGTAATTTGCGCTTATTTTAAGTGTTATTTTAAGATGCCTCATATTCCCCAACCCTTAATTCAATAAATTTACATTTACCATTTTACGCTAATTCTGTTAAAAAACATATCCCTTATTGAACTATCCTCCCTCAATAAACTAAACACAATCTCACGATTGCTCTAGAATTCTTAGGATTTCATAGTCATATCATTAACCGTTATCTATGTAAGCTCGGCATTACTCCTCAAGGATAGGGATTTATCGAAAAAAGTGTATGCTAAACTAGCCAATTATAGGAAAAAATTGGTTTAAGCAATGTTATGATCGCACTTTTGGATATCCACATGTCTCATGGAGGTCAACCCTCCCATGTCTCACAGAGTCGATGCTCCTACATTCCTTCGTTCAACCTTTCCATGAGGTGGATGTCGGTCATGCTGCCCCACAGGATCTAAGTCCTCACGTTAGTTGCTTTGCCGACTAATCCGTGCTTCACTTTTAAATGAGTGTTAATTAAATGACCGTGTAACCTTAAAATTCAATGAACTATGCGACTGTTTGATGTACTACAAATGTTGCCATATGAGGGATATCCTTTAACATCTTGTCTTCTTGAAACGTAAATTGTTTTTTACCGATTGAAAACAGAATTCGAATAAGCTTGTTACACAAGGCTATCAGAGATTGCATTTTCTTTAAGGGATTGTGAGAACGTGTTGTGTAATATATATGAAGAGCTTTAAAAGCCTTGTTCTTTGCCACCAGTATCATGGCTGCCCGGAATAAGAGAGCCCTCAATTTCTTTCGTCCCCGTTTGGTAATCTTGGTCTGTCCTTTGTGCTTTCCGGATGTGTTTTCTTTTAAACTTAAACCTGCTAATTTTACGATTTGGCGAGGATGTTGATAGTCTCTGAGGTCGCCGACCTCTGCGAAAAACCCTGCTACTGTATCTCGACCGATTCCTGACACCTCTAACATCTGTGTGACACCTGGGATATGGTCTAATAACTGATCTAATTGATGATCTAATTCTTCGAATTTCACTTGAATAAAATCATACTTCTCTAGTAAAGCTCTCAACTCTAATTTTGCCATAGCTGCCCCTTGACGAATACCAATCGAACGATTGGCTGCTTCTTTGAGTGCTCGTATCTTCTTTAAGCCTATACTGCGTTTTACCACTTGTCTTAAGGAAAGTAAGAGCTCTTCATCCGTATAATTTACAAGTTGATGTGGCAAGGCTTCTAGCTTTAGAAAATGAATAGCTGCCTTGCCTTCCCAACTTTTGAACACTGTCAAAAATTCGGGAAAGTAACGATCAAGCCAGTTATGAACTTGTCCCTGAACGACCTGTAAGTCAACGTTGAGAAGATCGCGAAGTTTTTTGGCCACTCGGAGTTCTGCATAAATTCCTTGTGGAATTGTTGGTTCGGCATATCTTCCGTCTTTGACTAATTGTGCGATGACTTTTGCATCTTTCACGTCATTCTTTGTAGGTGAATTATCGTCTAATTCTTTACTTCGTTTAACATGTAGTGGATTGACAGATACGAACTTAATATTATTCTCTTTTAGAAGATGAGCTAGATTTAACCAGTAGTGACCGGTTGGCTCCATGCCTACAATCACTTGATTTAACTTACACTCTTTAACAAGTTGGTTAATCCAATCTAGAAACGAATGAAATCCTGCTTTCGTATTTTCAAAGAAACACGTTTTACCCAGTTCCAATCCTCTAAAATCCTGTGCTCTCGCGACATGATTGTGCTTGGCTATATCTACTCCGACAATTAAGGTTTCAGAAGTAATTTGAGTGATTTTATGATTTTGGTTATAATTCATTGTGAGACCTCCAAATAGATGTTTTTGTCCTTTTTTAGCTGGCCAGCTTAGGACACATTCATCTTATCAAGAGGTCTTTTTTCGTTCAAACCTCATTTTCAGTTATTACAGGAATGCTGCCCCTTTAGTTCCATAAGAAAAGAGCTGCCTTAAAACAGCTCCGATCTTCAGCTAACGCACCCGTTAGTTGAATAACTTGGAAATCCATAAACGGTCTGATGTATTAAATAAACCTAAAACACTCATAGCGACTTTCTCAAATTCTTCTTCTGTTTTTGCATTCTCAAAATCAAACCATATCCCATCTTCATCTTCCGATTCTGCTCCTAACCTTAAACGTTTGTATATATGATGGGCAGTAACTTTGTTAGGTGGGATTTGTTCACCCCAATACATTGTTACACCTTCTGTTGGGCAAGTCGCCAATTCAACAATAAATGAACCACCCCATCTGTTGAATTGGAAAGTAATTAAATCTATATTATTTTCATTTTTTCTTCTTAAGTGAGGTAATGAGCCTTTAAATTCTAGCTTTCTTAAAACTGGTATCACAACTTTTTTCAAGGCATTATCCATCATTTTTCTTTCATTCGAAGCCATTTTTTCTTTCTCCTTCCTTTTGTTGTTCAACTAACCTGCCCCGTAGTTCCATAAAGAAAGAGCTGCCTTAAGACAGCTCCGATCTACCAGCTAACGCACCCGTTTTTTTTTAAGAACTAAATCTTTATAACTAAAAGTTGTCTATCATTTACTTCGACATCGTTCATATCACAGTTATTCAATGTTATTGTTTTATCTAATTCTATATCTCTTTCTTCCAATTCTTCACCATCCAAACAAGTATACATCTCACAAACGTCTCCACTTACAAGGTGTTTCCTTAAAAACGCACATAGTGCTTCCATATCCTTAATTGTTTTTCGATAATTATGTGGCGATGTCACCTTTAAATATCCATCGAATAAAATAGCTCCCCCGCCATTAGTATCAACTTGGTATATATATTTAGAAGAGATATGTTTTCTTATATTCTCCATACCTTCAGCAGGATCTGAAAAAAAAGTCTCATCAATCAAGCCTAATTCTTCAGTTTCATATTTTTCACCGATAGGCAATTTATGATTACAGCCTAGATAATTTACATAAGTCATTTTGATTTCTCCTCCTTGTCTACCTACACTATACTAAAAAATAGTTCTTCAACTAACCTGCCCCGATACGATAGTTGCATAAAGAAAAAGCTGCCTTAAAGACAGCTCCGATCTTCAGCTAACGCACCCGTTAGCTCATTAAGAATTGTGTATTAGAATTAATTCAGTTATATTTTTCTGCGCATTACCTTTACTATTAGTGCGAATAAAACTATACCAGTTAAAGAACCCACAGCATATGACCAAGAGAAGTAGTTAAAGGGAAAATAAACCATTATCATAACGGCAAAATATCCTGCTGAAAAAACTATTATATATTTTTTCAATTCCATCTCCTTCATCTCCTAAAATATTACATACATTCTATCATAAAGCAATTTTTCTTTTTCAACAATCCTGCCCCGATAGTTGCATAAGAAAAAGCTGCCTTAAAGACAGCTCTGTTCTTCAGCTAACGCACCCGTTAGTTCATTAAAAAAATCGATTCTTATTAAAGAATCACGCCCGTTTGCTGAATAAGATTTTTCTATCTTATTCTAAAAGACTTGCCACTGAATCTGTGTACGCTTCTACCCATTTAGAAAATGGAAGTTCGTTATCCCAAGTGACCATATTCATTGCTTTTGCACAACCCCAATCTAAAACCCGTTGATGAAGCATATGTACTTTAATACGTTTTTTTAAATCCTCTTTTTCTTCTAATTCACGACAATACACATTGACTAAATGCTTTGCAATTTTACGTTCATTGTTATCTAAATAATATGTAATCATCTTTATTAGATCTGAAATAGGGTCTGCAAAATAAGAATTCGTAAAATCAAATACACCACTTATTTCCCATCCACTGTCCCCTAAATATATCAAGAAGTTCCCAGGCTTAAAATCACCCATTACAAAAGTTGAAGAGGATAAATTATCAAGTGCCTCTTTGGATTCGTCCAATAAAGTTCCTACCCATTCAAAATCCTTTTCCGTTATTTCTGAATATTTTTTTGCATCTTCCAACCAAAACTTTATTCTATTGAAAAGCCATTGAGTATAGGTATCCTTAAAGGGAATAATGTCGAATTTTTCGGTATTAAGTTCACCAAATTCGTTTACTTTCCAAATTACATTTCTTCATGAACTATCCTGCCCCGATAGTTGCATAAACAAAAAGCTGCATTAAAGAAAGCTCTGATCTTCAGCTAACGCATCCGTTAGTTCTATAAGGGGTAGCTTCAGGAAAATACGGATACAATGTTAAGGAAATTCCGATATTAAAAAGCCCAATTTCTCAGCATTAAAATTGAGAAATTGGGCTTTTTTCGTTACTCCATTAAAGCGCCCTTTAACGGAACAATTCTATTCGTCATTCAACAGTTTCATAATCAACCTTCGTTGTAAACTGCTTATTGGTTTAACTTGAATTGCACCCTCTCAGCTCTTTAAACTCCCTCAACTGGGCTCCTGCTGATATTCCGAAGGTCAATAACTGCTTCAACAATAAAGATAAATTACTTACTTACTTTTAAAAGAAACTGATCGATACGTTCTTTTTGCCGTAAGTGGTGCCGGAAATGCATTTCGATTAGCTGAAAATATTCCTCTGCATTTAAATATCCCATTCTTCGGTGCTGAACTTTCTGGCGGTCCGGAATGTCAGAGAGCTTTCTCTCTATTTCTTGCATTTTCTCAATGATTTGAAGCAGTCCTTCCTTTACTTCTTCTTTTCCTGTAGGATTTGGCGGTGTGAAATCCGGTGTATCCGGACCTTTTAACCTGATTGGAGGAAACGTTCCTTCTTTGAAAATCGATTCGCCTATTTCTGTTTTTTTACCGCCATCGGAAGTGGTGCCATTAGCACATTGCTTAATGGCTTTCAAATGAAGATAAAGGGTGCCATTTATTAAATGATTGTACATTTGTCCTAATGACCATTCATCCTCAGAAGGCTTCCTCGTAAACTCATCTAGCGAATATTTACTTAACTCTTCAATATAGTATGTAGCCACCTGTTCGAATCGCTTAGATATCTCTTTTGTATCCAATAGATCTCCCACTTTCTTTATAATTTTCTTTCTCCTTAATGTTGAGTAGTACGTCCCAATGCTAAACTAAATAACATCTTCTGACATTAACTTCGACTTACTTACAAATAATCCCTTCTCTTTTATTCAAGAAAATGGCCCAATTGTTGAATAAAGGTCAAAGAGCAATCTTCAACTATCCTGCCCCGAAAGTTCATTAAGCAAAAAAGCCACCACATGGCAGCTCTGGATCTCAACTAACGCACCTGTTTGTTCAACAAGAATATCAAATTACAAAAATTCATAGTAATTATCTAATAATTCTTCGCTACCTTTTTCTGCTTCTTTCTCATCCATTTCCTTATCTTCTAGCCATTGTTGATAATGGATTATCTCATGAGCCATGCTACGTAAAATTGCCCATAAAGCATCATTTTTTCCTCTTTCTGAAACTAATTCTTCATAATCTCCTGTTGCAATTCTTATGTAAGGTTCAACAGTTTTATCATAAGGTGCAAAAAAAGTAGCACTTGCCAGTTCTTTTGTATCTCTGGTTTTAAGTTGATAATCCGTTTTTAGATATACAACAACTCTTATAGGAAATTCCATATATGTACGTAACCAAACCGCAAAGCTTAAACAAGCTCGTTTTACTGATGGATTTACATCCTTTTCACACCTGACTCTTAATCCTGAGCGCAGATATTGCACATCACTTGTGGTCATACCTAATCACCTTTAGTTTCATTTTATTGCATAATTCACTATCTTACCGAAATTTCCTTCTCCCACTAACCTGCCCCGTTAGTGCCATAAGAAAAAGCTGCCTTAAAGACAGCTCCGATCTTCAGCTAACGCACCCGTTAGTTCAAGAACAAAAAATTAGTCAGCACTTAGATGTTTGTTCTAAGTATGTAAAGTAAAATTTCAAAGCTGTACAGTAAGTCTTTAAAGTATTGCTGCTACTTTCCTTGTTATGGAGGTATTTCATATACTTTGCAACAGAATCAAAAGGCAACCCATTTGTATCCAGTAGAAGAAAAGCTTTTCTATTGTCAACAGATATCTCTTCCACTCTCATGTGAACAACCTCCCATTAATTATTATCTTTAATAGTATTTCTACCTATATTCACTACCATTATTGTTGTTTTTAAGGTCCTCGAACCTAACGGTTCTGCGGAGTGCTATCCTCGCACCGAGACTATGTCCCTCAACAACAAAACAAATGTTCTAATATGCATTTCCATATTAAACCTTTTAAACCATATTTTCAATCATTATTTATTTAATCAATTATGTAATAAAAAAAGGATAATTAGTCCTCATAATAGACTAACTATCCTATGAATTATTATCTTAATTTAAACTTATCCCTGTCTCTCTTTCGATTAATCAATCATGAAAATTCGTTCCATCTGTCACCTCTTTAACAATGCCAGCATTTATGACAAAGTCACCGAAATGCTCTCCTTGCTGTCTTTCTTTCGCATAACGGGAAAGAAGTACACGCAGCTCTTTTAATATCTCTTCTTCACCGATGTTTTCACGGTACATTTTGCTTAATCGGCTTCCGTCGAATGCAGCACCGAGATACATGTTATATTTGCCAGGTGCCTTACCGATAAAACCAATTTCCCCGAGTGCATGTCGGGCACATCCATTCGGACAACCGGTCATGCGAATCGTGATTTCTTCGTTCCTCAGCCCGTTTTCATCAACGATGGTCTCGACTTTATCAAGCAGAACCGGCAAATAACGCTCTGCTTCGGCCATTGCCAACCCGCATGTTGGAAGCGACACGCATGCAATCGAGCTGCGTCGGAGCGCCGAATGATGTGCACCATCCGTCAAACCGTATGTTTCAAGCAATTCTATGATCTTTTTCTTTTTCTGACTTGACACATCTGCAATGATCAGATTTTGATTGGCCGTCAAACGGAAATCACCCGTATGGATTTTTGCGATTTCGCGCAAACCGGTCATAAGCTTGTAGTCATTGATATCGGCAATTCGGCCACCCTCGACAAATAGTGTAAAATGCCATTTTCCTTGCATGCCTTTTACCCATCCATAACGGTCACCATTATTATCAAAATGATAAGTTCTCGCTTCCTCTAGCTTCCATCCTAAACGATTTTCCAGTTCAGCCTTTACAGGTTCGAGCCCAAGCCTGTCAACCGTATACTTGAACCGTGCATTTTTCCGTACGGATCGGTTTCCGTAATCCCGCTGAATCGTAATGACTTTTTCAGCCACATCCAGTATTTTGTCTGGCTGGCAAAAGCCGATTACCTTAGCTAGTTGGGGATATGTCGCCTTGTCACCGTGGGTCATTCCCATACCGCCGCCGATCGCCACATTAAATCCAACGAGTTTTCCATTTTCAACAATTGCTATGAAGCCAAGATCTTGGGAGTAAACATCAATGTCATTGGATGGAGGGACGGCAATGCCTATTTTAAATTTCCTTGGCAAATAAAGCTTTCCGTACATTGGTTCGACTTCCTCCACTTCAGGAGTACCAACCACTTTTTCTTCATCCAGCCAGATTTCATGATACGCCCTTGTACGCGGCAATAGATAATCACTCAATTTTTTCGACCATTCATATACTTCGGAATGGATTTCGGATTGAAATGGAATCGAATTGCACATTACATTCCGGTTTACATCTCCGCATGCAGCGATTGTATCAAGCATGGAAGCATGGATTTCCTGAATGGTTTTTTTCATATTCCATTTTAAAATACCATGCATTTGAAACGTCTGCCTTGTTGTCAATTTTAAGGTTCCGTTACCGTATTTCTGAGCAAGGTGATCCATAACAAGCCATTGAGATGGCTGGGCAACCCCGCCTGCCATACGGACACGCAACATAAATTGATAAGCAGGCTCCAGTTTTTGTTTTTGACGCTCATTGCGTAGATCTCGATCATCCTGCAAATAGCTGCCGTGATGTTTCATTAGTCGATTGTCATCATCCGGAATACCGGCGCTGATCCGTTCCTGCATCACTTCTCCAAGTGTACCTCGCAAATAATCGCTTTTTTCTTTAATTTGCTCAACATCACTAGGCGCGCCTTCTGGTGCTTTCAATAGTGGGTTCACCATGTTGTTATCTCCTTTTCATCCAAATTTTAGTACACATCACGTTGATAGCGTTTATTCTGTTGCATTTCTTCAAGATAAGCTTGAGCATCAGCATGGCTCATATTGCCTTCTTTTTCAATGATCTCAATAAGCGTATTATGGACGTCATGTGCCATGTTTTTCTCGTCACCGCAAATGTATAGAGCTGCCCCTTCTTGAAGCCATCCGTATAATTCCCCGCTGTGCTCGCGCATCCGGTTTTGAACATACACTTTTTCATCAGTATCACGTGAAAAGGCAACATCCATTTTCGTAAGTACACCTGTTTTCAACCACTTTTGCAATTCAGTCTGATAAAGGAAATCCGTAACGAAATGCTGATCGCCGAAAAAGAGCCACGTTTTCCCTTTTGCATTCGATTCTTCGCGATCCTGGATAAAGGATCTAAACGGAGCAATGCCCGTTCCCGGTCCAACCATGATAATTGGAGTGTTTGGGTTCTTCGGCTGCTTGAAGTTCTGGTTATGCTGAATGTAAACGGGCAACAAGTCCCCTGGCTGTAATCTGTCCGCACATAAAATGGAGCAGACACCATTTCTTTCTCGACCGTGACTTTCATACCGGACAGCTCCGATTGTCAAATGCACTTCATCCGGATATGCGGATAAGCTACTCGCAATCGAATATAAACGGGCTGGCATTTTCCGGAGTATTGATACGAACTCTTGCGCCGAATCACCCCATGAACCAAAATCAAGGACAAAATCAAGCAAATCGCGGCCTTCACGATATTCTTTTAATTTTTCTTCATTACCAGGCACTAAAAGCTCCTTTAAATCCTCGTTACCTGAAAGCTGGGCCGCTTGTTCAATGAGCGATTTTGTCAAAACCGTAATTTCAAAATCGGAGATGAGCGATTCCCTAAGCTGACGAAGTTCTCCTTGCTTATTGACCTTCACGGTTTCTTCAGGGTCCCAATTGAGTTCCATAAGAAGCATATCAACTAAATCCGAATCGTTTTTCGGATAAATTCCAAGGCTGTCACCAGGTTCGAATGAAAGACCTGAACCCTCAAGAGATAACTCAAGATGATGTGTCTCTTTATTGGAGCCACGGCCGTTCAAATTTATATTTTCCAGCACTTCCGCTTTAAACGGATTTGTTCTCGAATACGTTTGTTCACCTACTGAAGCTATCGCTGCGGGAACTGCAGCAACAGAACTGCCTTGCCCTTCACTTAAACTAGAAATGACTCCTTCCAGCCATTCTCCAGCAGGCTCATCATAATCAAGGTCACAGTCCATTCTCGGAAATAACCGTGTCCCACCAAGTTCCTCCAAGCGTTTATCGAATTGTTTTCCCGTTTCACAGAAAAACTCATATGAACTGTCCCCAAGCGCCAATACCGAAAAGCAGAGACCTTCAAGGCTTGGTGCCCTCCTGCCATGAAGGTATTCATGGAAAGACAATGTATTATCCGGCGGATCACCTTCTCCATGCGTGCTAACGGCAATCAGAAGATTTTCGATTTTTTTCAAATTGTTGACTTTAAAGTCACTCATGGATGAAATGGTAACCTGAAAGCCATTCCCCTCAAGCTTACTCGCTGCATTTTCTGCCAGCCCTTGAGCATTGCCCGTCTGTGAACCATAAAGAATGGTCACCTCTTTTGATATTGTCTTTCCGCCGCTTTGAGCTTCCAACACCGGGGCGTCGGCTGAACTCACATTCGAAACTGACAAAGATGCAGTCAGATAACCGCTCAACCAAATTTTTTGTGTTTCTGTCAAGCTAGGCAGTAGGCTGTTAAGGAGCTCTGCCTGCTCTTGATTAAAGGGACTGTTACTTACCTGAAGTTGCACGATTTCCACCTCACAAAGGGATATTAACTTATCTTAGTTGACTATTATGTATAACGAGTGGGTTTAAACATTTTTCCCATCCATAAATTAATTAACTCGTTTACTCCTATAGACCAAGTCGGTTTTAATTGCAAAAAAATTTAAAATACAGTCATATAGGTTCATAGCACGTAACAAATAAAAAAATAAGGTTATAAAGGACAATAGCTTTCCTCAACCTATACTCTTCCTAAAATAAGTTTCTCATTAAAACTTTACTGGAAGGCACATCATTAGTAAAATATATATAATTTATTGTAACTATTAAGAATATTAATAATAAGGAGAAATTTCTATGTACTATGATGCTCTAAAAACATTTGTGACCCTTGTGGAAGTCAAGAATTTTACAAAAACAGCAGAAATTCTTCTAATGTCGCAACCAAGTGTTAGTTTACATATAAAAAAATTAGAAGAAGAGTTCCAGACCAAATTATTTCTCCGTTCTCCTAAATTTCTAAAAGTCACCTTAACAGGAGAAATTCTTTACGACCGGGCCAAGCAAATGATCACAATCTATGAACAGACCAGACAAGACATTCAAGAACACGATAAGTCCATCAAGGGCGAATTAAAGATAGGGGCAAGTTTTACAATAGGAGAGTATATCCTTCCTTCTTTACTCATCGACCTTCAAGAGGACTATCCTGAACTTGAACTTCAAGTCGTAATTGGAAACACGGAAGAAATCGTTCAAGCCGTTCGGCTATACAAAGTGGATATTGGTTTAATCGAAGGTCAAACTAATGAAAAGGAGCTTTCTGTTCACCCATTCATGCAAGATGAGCTATTCATTGTGTCTTCTAACAATCATGAACTCGCTAATAAAGACGAAGTGGAGATTACTGATTTACATGACCAAGCATGGGTAACCAGGGAAGTTGGATCTGGTACACGTGAATACCTTAACCACGTCATACGTTCAAATGGATTGAAAATTAAATCGATACTTACGATTAGCAGTAATCAAGGAATTAAAGAAACACTTATAAAAAACGGCGTAGGGCTGGCTCTGCTTTCCCGAAGTGTCATTGAAAGGGATGTACAAAATAAAATCCTTTCTATCATTCAGGTAAAAAATGAATCTTTTAACAGAACACTTTCGTATGTCTATTCCCCAATCATGAAAGATAAAAAGAATGTCAAGACTTTTATAACTGAATTAAACAAAAAATGGCCTATGAAAGCAAAGCCTAAAGTATGATCATTGGGGAGGACTATGTTCTAAATTCCATAAGATCGATTATTTGGGGCTTATTTATTTTGGGAAAGCCCCTTCTTTTGAAACTCTATTATTTCGCTAGGAAAGGTCTAACACATTAATTTATAAACAATTGGGTATACGAATAAATAGAGGATTCTTCATAGATTGATTTTTGTTTTCCTTTTATAGATAAAAAATAATATCAATTTTTGTATGGGAGCGGTTTTTATGAATATTGAGATTAAAGAAGCAGCGATTGAACAACTAAAAAAAGTGGATTATAAAGAGAATGAAGGTGTTCGTATCGAAGCCATTTATGTTGGAAGCTGTTCGATTTATGTGGAACACGAATTGAAAATTGATAATAAGAACGAAGATGATGAGAGATTCATAATTGATGGGGTCCCCATATTAATATCACGTGAGTCTAAAAAGCATCTTCCGGATAAAGTCTTTCTAAACTACAGTGATGGACTTGGATACAAATTATATTCAGACGAAGAAACATTGAGATATAATCTCCAGTTGAATAGAGTGAATTAAAAAAATGAACATAGTAAAAAGCCCTTCTGTTTCAGTTGGGCTTTTTGTGTTTATTCTCAGAGAATTTATCATCGGCATTTACCTAAAGGGATTTTTATTTTCCCATGGGATGGCACTACACTACCATTAGGCAACTGATTTTCGAGTAATACATTTCCCTACTTGTTATAATCACAAACATTAAATTAAATTATCACAAATTAAAAATATGACCAATGGTCATTTAATCCCATATTTAGGGTCTAATATATTGTTATTCTATTATTTAGATAATTTTTCAGCACATCCAAAATCTAAAACGAGTATTGTCTAATAGGCTTCCCCAAAAAGGTTGCTTCAGCAACCTCCCTTATCGAAGTAAAGCACCCTTTTGCATAAACAAATCTGCCCCGATAGTTGCATAAAGAAAAAGCTGCCTTAAAGACGCTCCGATCTTCAGCTAAACCAGCTAATAGGATGTCAATATCTTTCTCTAAAATTTTCATTTCCCTTATGATATACTATTTTTGTTCATGACAAATAACCCTCCAAAACCCTTTTGGAAGGATTTTTCTCTGTTTCATAAAACCGTTAATTAGGCTAAATCTAGGAACGTTTCTTTTCTCTTTAATAAAGCATAAATCCAATGAAGCAACTTATTCATACAAGCAACGATTGACACTTTGGCAGGTTTTCCTTCTGATTTTTTCTTATCATAGAATGCTTTAAGCTTTTTGTTCCTTGAACTTCTTATGCCGCATAGTACGGCAAGATACAGAGAATGAAGTAGTCTGCTCGAACCCCTTTTGGTAATACGATTAATGGTTGCCGTAAACTTACCCGATGAGTGAACACTTGGATCCACTCCAGCGAAGGCAACCAGTTTTTTCGGATGATTAAACCGATCGATTTCACCGATTTCAGAGATAATCGTGGCTGCGATTTTTTCTCCGATACCCGGAATCGATTGGATGATCTTATATTCTTCCAGTTCATTTGCCAGGGCCACTATACGATCTTCCAAATCGGAAAGGTGTCCCTGGTAATGAAAAAGCAACTCAATATACATACGAAGATTGATTACGTGACTTTCATACACGCTTTTTTGAAATGGATTTCTAGATGCGGAATCCATTATTTTTTTTGCTTTTTCCCATGCCCATTCACCCGATCGGCTAGAACAGAACTCTATAACATTCTCTGCTAGTCTACTTTCTCCGGCCGTTAATACCACCTCTGAAGTAGGATATTCCTTTAACATCAATAAAGAAACCTTCGAATATAGATCCCCAAAAACCTTCCGGTATTCAGGAAATAATTGATCTAAAATGGTGTGAAACTGAAGTTTAGCTTCCACATACATATTCGTTACGATTTCCTGTTGTCTGGACAAATTCCGAAGGTCTAATAGCTGAATTCCTCTAATTTTATGAGGTTCTAAATCCTCTTTGTAATACAGCACACACAACTGGTACGCATCGATAGCGTCTGTTTTCACCTTCCGTAAACTGGACTTCTTTGCCTGATAAGAAATAATCGGATTTAGTAAGATATATAGAATCCCTTGTTCCTCCAGGTATTGAATAACGGGAGAATGGTAATGCCCTGTAGATTCTAAAATGACCATAGGCATCTGCCCTGTCACCTCTTCAATTTCTTTTAGAAATTCTAAAAAATGCTCTAACTCCTCTTTGATATGCTTCATTGAAAAGCTCTTCCCATACGGTTTAGATTGATCTAAGAATGCCTGAACTTGACTCTCTCCTTTTGCCACATCCAGACCAACAACTGGATTCATCGTTTTTTCCTCATCTACTTACTAACCAGTACCCCTAGTCCTCCATGTAGTGTCATAGCTTCGCTTGTTATACGAGATCTACGTCCCAACCAGCCTCAAACATGTTTCTACAAGTAGGGGGCGAACAGTTTAGTTCACGGGATCAAGTCCCACGCACCCGTACGTTCTACCCTGGCTACTGATATAATAGATTCTATTAAAAAAAGGTCAACCAGTAAAAACTGGCTAACCTTATAATACGAACGCACCCGTTAGCCATCCATGAATCGCAAAGAATGAAAATGGTTAGGAAGTGTCAATACTGATACTGACCTTAATCCAGTCAACCCTAATCCATAGACTAATTAATTAACGCTCTCCTCTTTTTTTAAACGATTGAGCAGGGTCTTCTTAAGTATTGTCATTTTTCCATTTTTAAAGAAACTTATTTTCATGGTAGTTCTATAAGAAAAGCGATTCTTATTAAAGAATCGCGCCCTTTAATTGAATAAGAAGGGACTATATTTTATTGAAATTATCGTCAACAAACCTCTTCATTTTATCTGTACAAGAACGCTAAGTTTCCAGGTTAGTAATTTTGCCGAAAAGTAATGCATCATAATACTTATCCTCTATAAAATAGTGGTCTTTTAATCGTCCTTCTAACTCATACCTGTTCTTTTCAAGTATCCGTGCAGAGCCAATATTTGCATGCACTACCATAGCATGGAGCTTATGAAGATTAAGTGATTTAAATGCAAAATCACTTATCAATGCAACAATCTCTGTTCCATACCCCTTATCCCAATGATGTTTATGCAACACATAACCAATTTCAGCTTGGTTTGCTTCTTGGTCAAAATTGAAAATTATGGCTGTTCCTATAATTGCTTGAGTTAATTTTTCAACAATGGAGGAATATAAATGAGTTCCTGCCGACTCACGTTTTAACATTATTTCAATGAACTGACGAGTTTCCTCCAAAGTACTCATCAAATTCCAGCCAATAAATCGTGAAACCTCTTGATCTGACGCATAATGATGTATCTCTTGAACATCCTCTATCCTTAGTGCTTTGAAGTAGATTTTTTCACCCTCTAATGAATGAAATAAAACAGCCTGCTTCTCCATTTTAACCTCCTCTAACTACGCTTTGTTAATGAACCTCCGATGGTAGCGAAAATGTCCCCAATTAAGGTTAAATATCATCGCACTCATCTTAGTATATCCTTTCAAATAATTTTCCATATATATGTTTCAACTGTTTCCTCGGCAATCTGTCCCTTTAATGGAATAACATGACTGACGTTTTTAAACAACTTTATTATGTTTTAAACGACTTTATTGTAAATTAAACAACTTTAATGTCACTTAACAGTATTCCTTATGGAACTATCCTGCCCCTTTAGTTGCATAAGAAAAAGCTGCCTTAAAGAGCTCCGATCTTCAGCTAACGCACCCTATAGTTTAAGTACATTTCTTCACAAACTTATATTAGTTCGCAACTAAGATTTAAGAACATAATTAATAAATTCTGTTTTTGCTTTAGTGTACGCTTCACGATCATTGCTATATTTTTTTGCTAAATTCCTTTTAAGAATAGCGTATTCATCAATAAACTGCTGATTAGTCCGTAATAAATCACGAAAAAGTAGCTGATTATCCCACCGTTCTTCTCCCTCAAGTAAAATATGTAAATGTACTACTCGTTTGTCGTTAATTACTTTCACAAAAAATCTTTGCCAAGGTCGATTGTCTATGGTAGGTGGTACATAATTCCAGTCGTGATTAGCTAACAATGAAGATATTTCTTTTATTTTTTGAAATGAATCAATTTTAGCCATTAAATCAATGATTGGTTTAGCTGGTAAATTTGGAATAGATGTACTTCCATAATGTTGAATTTCCGTTATGCCGAAAGTTGAAAGAAGATTAAGAAGAAGTGCTTTTTCCTGATTACCTTTTTCTACCCACTTGGGATTTGGTTCGACAATGTCTATTGTCTCATTAGCCCAAACGGGCCATGTGCTTTCATCATGAATATCTTTCATTTTACTCTCCCTCAAGATTTTAATTTTTTCAGTTTCAGAAAAATCTTTGTACCTGCATTCTTTTACAAACCTGCCTCGATAAAAGAAAAAGCTTCCTTAAAGACAGCTCCGATCTTCAGCTAAAGCACCTGTTAGTTCAAGTAGGCACTAGTGCAACTTTATTTATTTATCTACTCCTGCATCTATTTTCCAGCTATTTTGCAACTTCCGGATATAAATGATCTGACCAATGTGATATGCGTTATGAGTTGACACATTTCCGAGTACTGCCCACCATTTCACGTGTCCAGGATAACCATTAACTTCTCTCTCAACTTTTTCTTCAGATAATAACTCTTGCCAACGTAAAAGTACCTCTAATAGTTGTTTTTTTAAGTCAGCAAAAGTATGATTTTCAGGAATAATAAAGCTGTTATTATTATTTCCTATTGAAGGCACAGCATCAACGTGAGATTTTTGGTACCTTGTTTGCCATGTTTGATTCCAATATAGTAGATGCTGCACAATTTCAGCAATACTATTACTTTCTTCGTTTGGCTTCCAAAATGCATGTTCCTCAGACAATCTTTCTACTGAATCTGAAAATGGTAGGTACCAACTTGGGTCATTAGCATTTGCCAACAACTGATCCGATAAAACATCTTTTGCATGAACCATAACAAACACTCCTAATTTTTATATACTGTTTTTTCTAAATCTTTAAACAATGTCATCTTAATTATATTCTACATAGTATATTGATTGTCCTGTTCTTATTAAGCTAACCTGCCCCTTTAGTTCCATAAGACAAAGATGTGCCAAAGCAACTCCTTTATTGCTCCTGTTAGGTTAAGAACTACGCTTTTTTATTTTTAATCTCTTCCAACAGAGAGATAACCTTTTCATTCTGTTTAATTATTGTTTGATTTTGATTTCTCATTTTTGTGAAGTCAAATAAAAATATTAATAAGATTGCTAATATAAGGAAAGCCATAATTCACCTCTACACTCTACTTTTCTCTAAATTATACCAGTTCTTATGCAACTATCCTGCCCCGTTAGTTCCATAAGAAAAAGGTTGCCGCAGCAACCTCTCTTATTGAAGTAGAACCCGTTAGCTTAATAAAGGTAGCCTAAAAAATCTAGATCTCCTTCGCACCAATTATACTTACCAACTTCTTTAATCAATAATCCCTCAATTACTTCATAACCTATTCCCCTTGTAATTTGACTTTCATGGTCAATTTTTAACCATTTACATTTGTTCGTAACTGACCTGTATCCATTTTTCAAATACAACGTTTCGTTGTCAGCAAATAACAATAAAAAATCAATATTTCTATTGCAACAAAACTGTTCAATTTCTAAAAGTAACATCGAACCTATCCCTTGCGAGCGAGTGTTTTGGGTGACACATAAATCAATTAGACCAAGAACTCTTACAGGATTTCCGTTAAGATTCATCACTCTGTAATCTATTCCTACCTGTCCTACAAGTTGATTTTTTTCGTTAAAAGCTACAAACCTAAAATGGGGTAATTGTTTAAAATAAATTCTGTTTTTTGGATAGTCTTCTTGAAAACATTGGCTTAACAATTCTTGTATCTTTGAGGTTAAATCATTACCCATCTCATAATCAAATACCATATCTATCTTCATATTATCTTCTCCAATTATCATCATTAGAGTACCCCTGTCTTCTTCAGCTAACGCACCCGTTAGTTCTATAAGAAGAGTTGACCAATACTTCGTAATAGATTCTGTTTAAGGTTTGCTATTAGTTTTTTTCAAAAAAAACAATATATGAAAATAGGTATGTACTGCTATTCCTACCATTAAATAAGCCCAAAAATTATCAGAGTCTAATATGTAGGCAAGAGTTATTGCAGAAATAGTATACAAAGAAAATTGTAAAAGATATACTTTTAAGTCTGTATGTAAACCCACAAAATACGTTATGGTATCAATAATTAGAGTTACAGGAATACCAATAATGCAATATATTGCTAATTCATATAATGTGCCAACAATTATTCCATTTAAAAAAGGAGAATATTCGTCTTTTGGAAGATCTTCATTTAAAGATATTAAACTATCAATTGAAGCACTAAGAAACGATGACAATGGAGCTGCAAGAAGTATAGAAATAGGGATCAGATATAATTTTTTCATAAACACCACCTCAGCATTAAATATTACCATTTCATAAAGAGTGGTAGGAAATTGTATTGCAATTAATTCACAGTACGAATAAATTACGCTTCTTGAACTAAACTCCCTCTATAAACATTGATGTATCAACGGTTTGCACCACTCGGTGTATTAGGGGAATTATTTTTTTATTCTACTTTTAAACAGAGTATTGAAATTCTGGTTTTTATTACTAAATTGAGCGTACGCTTCGCTAAAACTAATGGAAATCATTAGCTATTTTCTCCACTATGTGATGCACAATAGATCTCTGCGAAACTTATGATGACGTACCCTCCCATGTCTCTTAGCGTCATTTGCGCTTACATTCCTTCGTTCGGTCTATTCATAAGGCAGAGGCCTGCTAAGCTGCCCCGGGGACTCTTGGTCTTAGTTTAGTAATGTTGCTGGCTTCTCCGTGTCATCCTTCTTGTTATAAATCGATAGTTAGAAATGCTTACACTGCCTCTGAGAGGCAGTAGAGATCCTTCATCATATTCTGCTCATTAAAATGGACTTTCTTTTTACAAATACCATGCAATACTTTCAACAATTTACCACAGAGTACCACCATCGATTGCTTTCCGCGTAAGGGATTTTGCTGGCGTGTTGTGTAATATTCATGAAGCTGTTTAAACCCCTCGTTGTGACGAATGAGAGGTACTATTACTTTGAAAAGAATATATCTAAGTCGCTTTCTTCCTCGTTTGGAGATATGTTTTTGTCCCTTATGTTGACCAGATGAGTTTTCACGTAATGTTAATCCCGCTAGTTTAATCAATTGGCGTGGATTTTCATAAAGTGAAAAGCTTCCGACTTCTGAAAGCAAATCAACAATGGTTGCATCTCCTAATCCAGGAACTGAAGCCAGCAGCTCATATTCCATAGTTGATTGGGCCATTTCGGATAATTGACTATTCACAGATTCAATTTCGTTTTCTAGTAAGCGATACTGACGCAGGAGCGTGGCAATTTCATGTCGGGCCATCTGTGTCCCTTCTGTCAGTCCAATTGAGTTCGTCGCTGCTTCAATGAGTAGCTTTGCTTTTGGTAGCTGTGGGGCTCTCATTCCCTTTACCTTACGGTAAAGAAAGACAAGCTCCTCAGCACTTTTTCCATCGATATCCTGTGGCAACGGAGTCATTTCCAATGTAGCTAGAGCCATCTTTCCGAAAGCCGGAAAGACTTGAGTAAACTCGGGAAAATAACGATCAAGCCAACGAATGATTCGGTTTTTAATACTCGCTAAATCTTCCGTTAACTTTGAACGAAGAGTAGATCCGATACGAAGTTCTGCTTCTACTTCTTTTAATAAACGTGGATAGCTAAAACGCCCATCTTTCAATAAACGAGCGATGACTAATGCATCTTTTTTATCGTTCTTTGTCGGTAAATTATCGTCCAGTTCCTTCGATCGTTTGACATGCATTGGATTCACCATGACTAGTGGTATGCCGTAATGATCTAAGAAATTAGCTAAGTTCATCCAGTAGTGGCCTGTTGGCTCAATTCCAACAATTACTTCTGTTTTCTTAGCTTCCTTCATCGTTTGACGAATCTTTTCATACAGGTGTTCAAAGCCCTCTTTTGATTGATGTACTGCGAAGGCTTTTTCTATCACGCGCCCTCGTTCATCAACAAAACAAGCGTAATGAACACGCTTGGCAATATCCATACCAACAACGAGTGTATTTTCAGTAACTTGATTAATTTTTTCATTCCATTTAAACTGCATAGAGAAGTCCTCCTTGTTTGATGCTGAGTCAATGGTCGTTGACACTCATGCATCATACAAGAGGGCTCTTTTTCTTTCAAGACTTCGAACATCCTTCTAACAGGAATGCTGCCCCTTTAGTTGCATAAGAAAAAGCTGCCTTAAAGACAGCTCTGATCTTCAGCTAACGCACCCTTTAGTTGAAATAGATTTCACCATAAACTAAAGAGAGCTTTCCTCTTCATTTATTACAGGAATGTCCACTGAAGTAAACTAACAGCTATATAATGTTTATTCATTTGCAATTTTAAGTATGTGTTCTAAGTCACTATCTGTTAGAGATCTGCGTAATTTATCGTTTAACGTCACCTGAATTAAAGCGAGCAATTCTTCTCCTTCATTTGTTAGCATAACAGTGCTACTCCGTTTATCTTCTGCTCATAGTCGAATTAACGTGAAAAAATTCATTCAAGTTCTTTATTTTGAAACGAAGCGATCGATTAGGAATCATTAATTATACAAACATGCGAAAGAACAAGTACTCCTATAATTGTTCTTTCGCATATTTGCATGCGTAAAAAAATGGGTGCGTTTACATTTCAGAATATTCTAAAATAAAAAATGTAGATTTTTGTAGGATGATGTAGTTTTGATGATAAAGTAAATGAAAAGTTAAGTTTTATTAACAATGCTAATCGTTAGGGGATTCAGAGTCATGGTAGCAAAGGTCAAAAAGTAAAAAGAGCTTAAGCATAATGAAAAAGGGAAGGTGAGGAAAGTAAATGAAGAAATTCAAATTAAGTTTAGCTAGCCAAATTTTCATTGGTTTAATTCTAGGGATTATCGTTGGTGCCATTTTTTATGGTAATGAGACGGCCCAAAACTTTTTACAGCCATTCGGAGACATTTTCCTACGAATGATTAAAATGATTGTTGTGCCAATCATTGTGTCAAGTCTTATCGTTGCAGTTGCGGGTGTAGGTGATTTAAAAGCAGTAGGAAAACTAGGAGCTAAATCACTTTCATACTTTGTGGTGGTAACTATGATTGCGATTGCTGTTGGTTTAATTTCCGCGAATATCATCCAGCCTGGTGCTGGTGTAAATATGAATAATCTGGAACAAACTGATATATCCACTTATGTTGATACAGCAGAAACTAAGCAGCATGAATCTTTCGTAGATACACTCGTTCACATTGTACCATCCAATCCAGTTAAAGCTATGGTAGAAGGCGATATGCTAGCGATCATTTTCTTCTCCGTGTTGTTTGGACTTAGCATCGCGGCTATCGGTGAAAAAGGTAAACCAGTATTCCGTTTCTTCCAAGGTACAGCAGAAGGAATGTTCTACCTAACTAATATGGTCATGAAATTTGCTCCTATCGGGGTATTTGCACTAATTGGTGTGACCATCTCCAAGTTCGGTTTGGAATCTTTAATTCCGTTAGGTAAGTTAGCGCTTTCTGTATACGGATCAATGCTTTTCTTTGTAATTGTCATTCTGGGTCTTATAGCAAAATTTGTAGGATTCAATATCTTTACGTTGATTAAACTTCTAAAAGAGGAATTGATTCTTGCGTTCTCTACAGCAAGTTCAGAAGCGGTTCTTCCGAAAATCATGGAAAAAATGGAGAAAGCGGGATGTCCGAAACATATTGCTACGTTTGTTATTCCGACTGGATACTCTTTTAACCTTGATGGCTCTACATTATATCAAGCGTTAGCAGCTATCTTCATCGCTCAAATGTATGGAATTGATTTAAGCACGTATGAGCAAATTACGCTAATGCTAGTGTTAATGATCACGTCTAAGGGGATTGCGGGTGTACCAGGTGTATCTTTCGTAGTTCTTTTAGCGACATTAGGAACAGTTGGTATTCCTATTGAAGGTTTAGCATTTATTGCCGGTATCGACCGTATTCTTGATATGGGACGTACAGTAGTAAACGTTATTGGTAATTCACTTGCGGCAATCGTCATCTCTAAATGGGAAGGTCAATTTAATGAAGTGAGAAATAAAGTCGCATAATGTTGCATGACCGAGTTTAATGACTAAGAATAGGAATCGGAATTCTCTTTGAAGAAATTAACGTAAATGATTGGAAGTTCATCCTCAACATAACCGCGATAAAGTTTTTATGGTTCTGGTGCAAAAACTTCAAGATTATAGTTGGGAAGACTCTTTATCTGAAGCAAGTAATCCATAATAATTTAGATCGATTTCCAAATTTTAGTTATCATCTACTATATATCGATCTTCCGCAATCGGAGTAATATCTAGATATGATAGTATTTTCATATGTCGTACATAATTTAATAAAGAAGGAGCTAACTAGACATGAACATTAAAAAATACCTAGGAATCACGTTTCTATTAGTTACACTATTATTTTCTGGATCTATCACTGCTATCCATAGCTCAGCAAATAGTAGTCCAAAAGAAGAGAAAGTAGAAGCAGCTTCAACAAATCCCAAGTTAAACAATGTGAAAATTATAGCTACTGGTGGAACGATTGCAGGCTCTGCTACATCCAATACTGACACAACTGGTTATCAAGCAGGTGCACTTGGTGTTGAAACACTAATTAAAGCTGTTCCTGAATTAAAACAAGTAGCAAATGTGAGTGGTGAACAAATCGCCAATATTGGCAGTAACAATATGGATAATAAAACCTTATTAAAGTTGGCGAAACGAATTAACGAGTTATTAAAATCTAAAGACGTTGATGGAATTGTCGTAACGCATGGAACAGATACCTTAGAAGAAACTGCTTACTTTCTGAATCTGGTCGTAAAAAGCAACAAACCTGTCGTAATTGTTGGATCAATGAGACCGGCTACAGCTATAAGTGCAGATGGACCTTTAAACTTATATAATGCTGTAAAAATTGCTGCTAGTAAAGATGCTAAGAACAAAGGTGTTTTAATCTCATTAAATGACCGGATAGGTTCTGCACGTTATATAACTAAAACCAATACTACCATGACAGATACATTTCAATCTGAGGAACAAGGCTATTTAGGAGCAATCGCAGGTAATAAAATATTTTTCTACAATGAACCCACACGTAAACATACAACCAAATCGGTGTTTGATATATCAAAACTAGATAAACTTCCTCAAGTGGACATTATTTATAGCTATCAAAATGATAGTAGATATCTTTACGATGCCTCTGTGAAAGCAGGAGCTAAAGGGATCATAATAGCAGGTGAAGGAAACGGTTTAACTTCTGATACTGCTTTTGAGGGTGCTAAAGACGCTGTCAAAAAAGGCGTGATTATTACTCGATCTAGCCGTGTAGGAAATGGTATTGTTACGAGAGAAAAGATTGACGATGAAAATAATTTTGTTACAGCGGACTCACTTAATCCTCAAAAAGCACGCATTTTGACGATGCTTGCATTAACAAAAACAGATGATCCAAAAGAAATTCAGCAATTTTTTAACGAATATTAATATTTAAAATTAGAATTCTTTGATTAACTAATAGTGAATGAAATTTTAAGCATACGATGGTATAAATCACCAACGTATGCTTTTATTTATTTTTATCCCTTGGTTGAATTATTAATTTATATTTATCCTTTTCTGAACACACCTCAATTTGAGTAGAGAAGGGCGATGTAATTAAATAATCAATCACATTTTAATTTTTTTCTGAGTAGTAGGGGAAAGTTCGATTACACCCTTTCAGAGAAATTCGTATCTTAATGAAAATCTTCTGCTAAGTTATAACTCAATTAATAAATCACCAGTACTAATCGCTTCACCATCTTTAACAAAGATGTCTTTAATAGTTCCAGAGAATGGCGCCTGGACGGTTGTTTCCATTTTCATGGCTTCCGTAATTATTAGGTGATCGCCCTGCTTAACTTGATCCCCTTTTTCGACGACAACACGAATTACTGTACCAGGCATTGTCGCACCGATATGCTTTTTATTTTTTGAGTCAGCTTTTACTTTGGATTGAACAGAAGATTTAATGTTTTCATTAGTTCATTAAAAGTGGAGTTAAATCTTCCCCTCACCAGGGTTTCTCAAATTTTATTACATTTATTTTACTCTCTTCCAAAATGAAAAAATTGTTGTAATCCTATAGCCATTCAAGAGTTGAAGAATAAAAAAAGATGCCTACAGGCATCAAAATAAGGCAGATTAAATAGCTTAACAAAATTGCGGAAAAAACCTTTGCACCAAAACCATTTATTTAAGCTGAAATAAAGAACCTTCTTCGTAGTTCATCTGTTCGAATTTCCACATACCGTCTTCCTTTCGAAGGTTACATGTATAGACTGCACCATAAACTGGATTTTCTATAGTATCTTCTGTTGGTCTAAAAGGTATCAGACGATACATTTTTAATTTAGCTTTTTCTTTCTTTATTTCAATTCCATGTGGTTCCACTGCATGATGAAAAGTAGGTCTACCTGAACGAGAAATTTTTAACTGACTAATAATATTCTTTCGTCCTTTAATTTCACCAATAGGAACCATATTTATCGTAGCATCCTCTGTAAATATATCGTTAAGCAAACTAAAATCTCCTTGATCAAAAGCCCAGGCATAACGATTAAATGTTGCTACAACTTCTTCCTCCTCATAATTACTCTCTTCAGATTCAGGAATAACTCTCCAGGGAGCTTCTAACTCACTAAGAATTTTTGGATTCTCAGTATCTGGAGTCCATCCTAAAGTACGACCTGCAGGTTTCCATTTACTTGTATACGGACTTGTGCCATAATGCCAATCTAGGTCAAATCTAAGATGAGAAATTTCCCAACCGCCTTCAGTCAGTTTATACGAATTAACATAGTGTCCTCCAAACCAAAATGGATTCATTTGTCCATTATCCTTATGAATAAATAAGCCTGTTAAATAAACGCTTTGCTGACTTAGTTCTTCCTTTATTGCTATATATTCATTAGTTACGTAATGGTGAACAATGTCTGGGGTTTCTTCTTTATTTAATAGGCCCTCTATTATAGCTTCTACACCTTCAAATTCCCCATACATGCTAAAGCTTGCTTGGGCATTAGGAAGTAGAAGTTCTCGTAAAGTTAAAGTATTCCCCTCTTCAAGAGCTTTTGAAAACTTAGAAAATACTTCGCTAATAGTAGCACGATTTATACTTGTATAGTTCACTAACTTGTGAGTTATAAACATGAAAATAGAACCTCCATAAGGAAAATAATAAATAAACTTCTTTATTTAAGAATTATAAAATTTTATTTTTCTGAATCCAAAAATCATGTAGTCTACTTGTTACTTTTCCTCTTCCTTTTCCAAATTTATCGGAACCCTTATCAGGTCCAAATACTCATTTAAGAAATTCAATAATATATAATCTTCTCTCTGTAATACAATAGATATCCTTTTTATAAAACCACTGATCAATAGTATTGTAGACGCCTCGATTTATACCATAGTTATCTTCACAGTATCTAAAGAAATGCAAATCAGTTTTATTGATAATTTTCTTTTGTAACTCATCCATATTAATACTCCTTAATACTATTTACTCGAATGTCAGGATAAATTCAGAAAAAGATAATCATAATTATCCTTTTCTAAACTCAGTGTCTACTCTTTATTTAGGAAAAGAGTTTTAAGCAGATGTCTTAAATGGATAGGAAGAAAAGTTATATAGATACAACACTAAATTATGAAAAATAACCTTTCCCTTTTCCTAATATCTAACGGTATCGATATTTCTCTTCGTAATGCTTATATCTTACTCTTGCAAATCAACTATTTTTAGATAGCGCTCTCCGCTATCTTGAAGTTTTAATTTGTATTGTACAGAAGAACTTAGAACCTCTCCTTTTATAACTCTTTTCCATGTTGCTTTAATTTCAACTAACACTTGATTATCACTCACCGTTTCAGTGTCAATACTTTCTATTTCATAGTGGCCATATTGTGTTTGAGCTGATAACTGTTCCATGAAATTAGTCCACTCTTCATAATTTTTTACATCCTTTCTTTCAGAGAAAATAAAAGGCTGCCCATCATTTACTAATAATTCTTTAATTCCTTCAGGATTAAAAGTTTCACGTAAATAAATCCATCGATATATTAAAGAGTGAATGCGATTTTCCTGGTATGAATCAGCAAATACTTTGTTAGGGTTATGCTCAGCAGGAGTTTTATTAATGAATTTAAAAAGAGCTAAGTTATCTTCAGTGAACGTTACTAGCGTCTGATAATGAATGATTGCTCCCCCTATTTGGTTATCTGCCTGAATTACTTGATATGCCACTTTCATTCTTACTTCAGCTAAATCCTCACTTAATGGATTATAGATAAACTCTTTAATAAAATGAGAATCTACTTCCTCAGGGACGTTTGCCACCCATTCAGCAGCTGAGTCTCTTCCATAAGCTAACAAGTATGAAGAAGCATGTAGAATCTTTATATCATCACTTAAAATTTCTAATTGTCTGTTTACAGTTTTATTTTTCCCTTCAAAGTAAGCAAACCAACGATGTGCAATATCACGTGCAGCATGTTCTCTAATTTTTTCTCGAGAAGAAATATCCATTTAATGACTCCTTTCTTAACATAAGGTTGGTAAATATAAGGCGATTTTAACTAGTTATTGGTTAGATAAGTTATAAGCCTCTGCTAATAACTCAATTGACTTTATTCGATTATGGGCTCCAGAAATATTAGGTAAGATGGTTATTTCATTCGTGCCATAAAGCTGAGCTAGTTTTTCAATTTGATTTTTCACTTTCTTTGCATCCCCAACAAGTACACGATTTCGATTTCTCGAAATACGTTCTATTTCATGTGGACTATACTGATAGTCCATCGCTGTTTGAATAGATGGATAAGAAGTTGGTGTTTGTAATGACTCAGCTTTGAGAAGCCACAGATCAAAAGCCTTAGCAATCTCTTCTGCCTCTTCATTTGTTTCAGCCACAACGGCAAATACCCCGATCATTACTTTAGGTTCTTCAAATAAAGAAGATGGTTTAAAGTTCTCTCGATAATGTTTAACTGCGGTTAAGCCATCTCCAAATGGATTAATAAAGTGTGCGAATGTAAATGCAGTGCCATTCTCGGCAGCGATCCTTGCACTGCCTCCACCAGCTCCTAAAATCCACATTTCTGGTTTTGTATCAATAACAGGCGTAGCAGTCAATTCATTAAAACGATGGTCTTCTGAAAACTCATCTGTTAAAAAACTTTTTAAGTCTACAACTTGCTGCTCATATGGAAGTGGTCTTGATTTTTCTTCGTTTAAAGCATAGGTTACTAAACTGTTTGCTCCAGGTGCTCTCCCTAGCCCCAGGTCGATACGATTCGGATACAATGCTTCCAACATGCGAAAGTTTTCAGCTACTTTATACGAACTATAATGCGGAAGCATAACCCCTCCTGAACCAATTCGAATACGCTCAGTTGATGCTGCTAGATGCATCATCAACATTTCAGGATTGCTACCAGCAAGTGATAACATTTGGTGATGCTCAGATACCCAAAATCTGCTATAACCAAGTTTATCAGCTTTCTTTGCTAATTCAGTTGTTTGAAATAACGCTTCACGTGCATTACTTCCTTCATCTATTGGAGAATAATCCAGTATGTTTAATGAAATCATTATTTTCCACTCCCTGTTTGACTAATATTAATTGCTTTTACTTTTTGTTGATATGGTTGCATTCAAAGAAAAGCTTATTTTTATCTATATTTAAATGTCAGCATAATCAATATAAAGATGTTTATTGAAGCAATATTCTATTCAAGCTTTCTTGACGCTTCCCCATGTAAGTGAAAGACTGTTACATCACTATTAACTATTTAGTTAACAAAAATAAAATGCATGCGCATGCATTATTTAATCTTCCCTATAAAAAGTCAAATAGATAAAGCACAAGAGAGGTTAATTCTTAATTATCCCTTCTTTTTACCGTGTAACCAGTAAGCAGTGATGAGATATAGTAAATTGCGTTACTACTTTAAAAATATGGCCTAAGGGTAAATAAGATCAATTCAATTGGAAAAAAGAATAAAACCTCGGTGGTAATGCCTATGATTTATTGATCAAAATCATTCTTTTTCAAAAAAGTTATGACTGCTTATTAAAACTATTTAAGATTTTCAGATTAACTTTAAAGTCACTATTTTGACGCGTCTTTTCAATTGCTTCTTCAAACGTTTCTAATACTTCTTCAAAAAATTGTTCCCCTTTTTCAGTCATTGTTGTATAAACACCTCGTCTATCGTCTCCATATCCATGACGTCTAATTACTCCACAGTTTTTTGATTCCATTCTAGCTGCAAGTCTAGACATAGCACTTTGGCTTAACCCAATCATATGTTGCAACTCTTGAAGGGGTAATTGTTTTTCAGGTGTTTCCGCAAGAAATAGTAATACATAAAATGCTTTTAAAGCAAGCTTGTAGTTCTGTTGAAGAGAATGTTCAAGTTCCTTTAAAACAGTTTCATGAAATTGTGTGAAAGATAACCAGCTTTTTATTAATTCTTCTTGTTTATTATTCATTTAAAAATCGCCTACCTTTTTTAAATCAATTTACTTGATCAAATTCCATGAGGGTTTCAATAAATAAAACTGGATTAATAAGAGTGATTTTCCAAACTAATATTTCTAAATAAGGATAATTTCAATACAATAGTTAAAGCTGCTAATATTGCAAACAACATACCACTTAGCAACAGGCTTCCAGTTCCAAATTGAGAAATAAACCAACCAGCTAAGGATGAGCCTATTGTTATTCCAAAATTAGAAAATGACATGTATAAACTGTTTCCGAATTCAGGTGCATCAACTGTTTCTGTACTTAACCAGGTTTGACTAATTATCAAACCTCCAGAATGCACCGTTCCCCATACAAAAATTAATACAATCATAGGTATTGTATACGTACCAGCGAAGTTAATAAATCCGTACACGATAAGATAAATAAATGGATATAACATAACTGTACGCACTAAATTTTTTTGCAGTAAATTACTGAACAAGAAATTACCTACTAGTCCAAACAACCCAAAAAGCATTAATAAAATACTTATCCAAGCTCCTTGCACATGACTAATTTGTGTCACATATTCAGCAAAATAGCTATAAACAGAAAACATAGTAGCAAAAACAAACATTACAGTTAACAAATTTAACCATACTGGTAGTTTACCTAAAATAGAAAATTGTTTTCCATAAGACAATTTCTCTTCGACTGGCATAGTTGGCATAAAAAAAGCAATTCCTAAGAAAGATACTGCACTCACCGATGCACAAAATAAGAAAGCAGTTTGTAAAGAAAATTGATCGGCTAACAATGAAGTTACAGGTACGCCTAACACTAAGCCTAATGTAACTCCTGCGAATACTTTAGCACTTGCCTTTCCCTTCTGTTCAGAAGGAGCTAATTTTACAGCGACTGAAATAGCTAAAGAAATTAACAATGCAAGAAATAATGCTGGGATTATTCTAAATAAAAGAGTTAATCCAAAGCTTGAAGAATAAGCATTGACTGTATTTGCAATAGTTAGAATGAACATAATAAATAATAATGATCCTTTTCGGTTAAAACCTGAAACAATTAACGTGACGAAAGGTCCGAAAAGCGCTACAACTAAAGCAAATATACTAACTAATATACCAGCTTGCGATGTTGTAATTTGAAATTTCTCTGTAATTTGTGGTAGTACACCTACAATACCCATCTCATTTGTTATGGCAGCAAAAACACTTAAAACTAAGATAAATATTACTACTCCATTTTTTTTCATTTTAAAACTCCTTCCTAAAATTCGATAAATCAAAATTGAACGTAAATTAAATAATTTTATTAAAAAGAATTAAAGGTCCCTTAGTACGCACAGTATTTCTACTTTAGCAACTTTTCATTTCTTCTCTCTTTTCTTCCTTTAACTAACTCCACTCATTACCCTAATCATCTGGTTCTTTGCTCACTCTCATATAGTGAATGTGCATGCACATGCATTTATATAGATGTTTAGTTACTTTTAGAAATAGTCTTTGAAACCTCATTTTTTTAACATACTCATTACCAATTGATTGAATAAGTACAATTGCAACGTCTTGGCTTGGTGAGTAATTAGATATTCATTAGGGTCACCTTTTAATTCTACAGAAACATCTATTTTTCCAGTTGGTTCAATTTTGCAAGATAAACCAATAGATAAGTTTCTTTTATCTATTAGAACCACTGATTCCACAGCATTCGCCACATTGGAATAACTAAACGTTCTCTATCCTCGAAATTCATTTCAGTTTCAATATCATCTTATATATATATCTAGAAACATAGATATAAAAAGATAAATTAGCCCCCTTTATATAGATCCATTGAATATCTAACAGAACTTGTCATTACTTCGAAATAAACAATATATATATATCTAGAAATCTAGATGTATATTTTAAAAAAAACACCTCCCTTTTATAATTCATTTTGAACATATTCAGTAAATTGACGAATGATCTTTTCGTTTCGTCGATAATACGTCCACTGTCCTACTCGTTCAGACTCTAATAATCCAGCTTTTTGCATGGTTAATAAATAACCAGAGATCACAGACTGCGCCATTCCAGCCTTTGCTTGTATATCTCCAACACATACTCCAATTTTAAAATCAACATCTTCAGGAATATGGCACTGTACCTCGAAATGTTTTGCGGGATTCTTTAGCCAATGTAAAATTTGATGACGCGTTTCGTTAGACAAAGCTTTGTATATTAATAAAGGTTCCATAGGTGTTATTATATCTATTTTTATAGATATGTCAACATGATGCTCAAATATCTTGAAAACATGTTTTTGAAGCTGATTAAAAATCAAAATAGTTTTGAAAAGTGTCTTTTACGAACGGTAGCAACAATGCTATACCGCCCATTTCGGAAATTTTAAACACTAAGAGAATTCCAACCTGAAAAGTCGATCTCCTCTACGTTAAGGAATCGACTTTTTTAACTTCTTCTTATAGAACTAAACCAGCTAATAGGATGTCAATATCTTTCTCTAAAATTTTCATTTCCCTTATGATATACTATTTTTGTTCATGACAAATAACCCTCCAAAACCCTTTTGGAAGGATTTTTCTCTGTTTCATAAAACCGTTAATCAGGATAAATCTAGGAATGCTTCTTTTCTCTTTAATAAAGCGTAAATCCAATGAAGAAGTTTATTCATACAGGCAACGATCGCCACTTTGGCTGGCTTTCCTTCCGATTTTTTCTTATCAAAGAAAGATTTAAGCTTTTGTTCCTTGAACTCCTTATGCCGCATAGCACGGCAAGATACAGAGAATGACGTAGTCTGCTCAACCTCTTTTTGTAATACGATTAATGGTTGCCGTAAACTTACCCGATGAGTGAACACTTGGATCTACTCCAGCGAAGGCAACCAGTTTTTTCGGATGATTAAACCGATCGATTTCACCGATTTCAGAGATAATCGTGGCTGCGATTTTTTCTCCGATACCCGGAATCGATTGGATGATCTTATATTCTTCCAGTTCATTTGCCAGGGCCACTATACGATCTTCCAAATCGGAAAGGTGTCCCTGGTAATGAAAAAGCAACTCAATATACATACGAAGATTGATTACGTGACTTTCATACACGCTTTTTTGAAATGGATTTCTAGATGCGGAATCCATTATTTTTTTTGCTTTTTCCCATGCCCATTCACCCGATCGGCTAGAACAGAACTCTATAACACTCTCTGCTAGTCTACTTTCTCCTAGGATATTCCTTTAACATCAATAAAGAAACCTTCGAATATAGATCCCCAAAAACCTTCCGGTATTCAGGAAACTCTTGATCTAAAATGGTGTGAAACTGAAGTTTAGCTTCCACATACATATTCGTTACGATTTCCTGTTGTCTGGACAAATTCCGAAGGTCTAAAAGCCGAATTCCTCTAATTTTATGAGATTCACCTTTGTAATACAGCACACACAACTGGTACGCATCGATAGCGTCTGTTTTTACCTTTCGTAAACTGGTCTTCTTTGCCTGATAAGAAATAATCGGATTTAGTAAGATATATAGAATCCCTTGATCCTCCAGGTATTGAATAACGGGAGAATGGTAATGCCCTGTAGATTCTAAAATGACCATAGGCATCTGCCCTGTCACCTCTTCAATTTCTTTTAGAAATTCTAAAAAATGATCTAACTCCTCTTTGATATGCTTCATTGAAAAGCTTTTCCCATACGGTTTAGATTGATCTAAGAATGCCTGAACTTGGCTCTCTCCTTTTGCCACATCCAGACCAACAACTGGATTCATTATCTTTACCTCCTCTACTTATTAACCAGTACCCCTAGTCCTCCATGTAGTGTCATAGCTTCGCTTGTTATACGAGATCTGCGTCCCAACCAGCCTCAAACATGTTTCTACAAGTAGGGGGCGGACAGTTTAGTTCACGGGATCAAGTCCCACGCACCCGTACGTCCTACCCTGGCTACTGATATAATAGATTCTATTAAAAAAAGGTCAACCAGTAAAAACTGGCTAACCTTATAATACGAACGCACCCGTTAGTTTAAGTACATTCTTTCACAACCTTGTCCGTAGAGTAAACATTTCTACGATTTTGCAGCTCTAATCCGTCACATAGCGAAGAAATAGTTGTTTTTCTGTTATCTAATTGGCTCCACAAACGGTCGTTTATAAAATAGTCTTGGTATTTACTTAAATAGTGGCAAATATGGCTTGAATTTATCACCAAAACTCATAACCAAAATCAAGATACCAAAAGAAATATTAGAAACCCTTTTTAGTTATTTATATTCAAAAGCTTTATATATCAAGGTGTTGAGTTAACGTATAAAATAAGATTTTTGTCAGTGCTACCCCTTGCCTCCTTTGCGAAAGATTCGTTCGAGAAATGTTTTCTTTATCTCAGGAGGCACAGGAAGAAAGAAACGATTCTTACTTGTTACATCAAGATAAGGCGTTAATATGTCAGTCTTCTCCTCTACAGAAGTTGCGGTATTTAGCTGTTCTTCAATTTTTGCAAAATGTTTTGCTGTTGAGCCTTTTGGCGTATAGACAAAACGCAAATCCGGGAATTTTTGTGAGTCTGCTGTTTCTATTTCAGTATATGCATGGACAGACGGACGTGCCCAAAAAACATTTTTCCGCACCACACGTGCAGGACTTCCTGCGGCTGAAACATTTGATGGGAGCGATTTTGTCACGAGCGACTTTGCACCTAAAATTGAACCTGTACCAACTTCTACTCCTTTTAGAATCATGACGTCCTGCCCAATCCAAATGTGGTCACCTAAGTACACACTCTTTGTTGAGTTAATCCGTTTTCGAGTTGTTCCATCGTAGATCAAATGTGGATCTGCCAAACGAACGACTATACCACTTGAAAACATATTATCATGACCGATGAATAGATTCTTTTGCTCAGAGAGAATAAATCTCGCTAAACCATTAAATGAATAGTTGCGACCAAGGAAAAATGTATTATCATTCCAAACATTGACGCTCATCGTTGCACCGTGATTTGATTTCCCAATAATTATGAGCGAGTAGTTGCCATTAAAATTTAGGGTTGCATTTTTAAATTCGGCTCCACGTTCAATAATTAACCGATTTCCTTCACCCAAAAATTTGATTTTACTATTCACAAACGAAATCTCATCTTTGGTATTTCCTATAAAGAGTATTTCATTATTCGTTTCCGGTTTATGTAAGATATTAGAAATAGTTTCCATGCTTTCTATACCCACTTTCAAAGTGTTAAAACGCTTTCATTATACATCATTTTTTTGCTCAACAAAAAAGACCGCCTAAGAAAACCGGAGGAGATGTAAAGCTGAAGATTTCGGATTTACGAAAAAGGGAAATGGTAATAGTAAATAAATTAAAGGTTATAAATCAAAATGGATAATTGCTAGTAGATAGTCGTAAAGTTGCTGAAATGGTTAGAAAACGTCATGACCAGTAAAAACAGAATTTTGTACCACATATGGGATCATCTCATGATTAATTTACGTCTTGGCTTATTTCGCTATACTGCCCCGTTAGTCCGTAGGAAAAATGAGCTGTCTAAGCAACTCCCTGTAAGGCTGAAAAACTTCTCAAATAAATTTTCTTTATGCGAAAGTTGACCTATCGAATAACTCCCTTCTTTTGGCCACCAATTGGTGGCCTTCTTATGGCGCTAAAGCACCCGTTAGTTCATTAAGCAGGTCATTTTAGTATTACCAAATTCTCGGACATCAGCTAAGTAATCAAATCCATTAGGAGAACCAAAACTATTAAACGCACGCACTGCAACAAGATTATTTTGAGGTATAACCAAAAGAGTTACTCCTGTATAGCCTAAAATTTGAAAGGAGCCTTTAGATACAAGTTCACCAATTTCTGATTTTCTTGCAGGTAAATCTTTTACGAACCATAAGTAACCGTTTTGGGGAAGTTCCACATCTAATGAATTTGGGCTTTGAACGGTTGTAGCAATATCTATAATTTCATTTGATACAATTTGTTTTCCATTTACATTTCCCTTTTTAAGATGGAAGTATCCCCATTTAGCCAACTCTCTTGATGATACATACATATTCATCTTATCACCCGTCTGTACTCTTACTTGTAGTCCAGTTTGGTTCATTAGGCTTCCGTATTACAGCAACAAGGTTTTCATTTATTTCTCCATATCAGCCAGTCTCCGTAAAATTTAGAGGTGTAAATACGTTATTAGCAACTATCACAGCAACCGATTTACCAGTTGTATTTTTAACGATTGCGTCAACATTTCAATTCCAATACCTCGATATGACCAATTAACTCCAGGTGAAAATTCTCGATGTATCTCCCCATTAATACTCTTTAAACCATGCGTATGTGTTAGTAAGTGTCTTATTGTAGTTCCATTAAATATTGGCATACTATTCGGTGGAAGATATATCATCTATTGAGTCTATGTATCCTTTATAAACCGCACAGGCCACTGCAAAGCCTATGTAACTTTTTCTAACTGAGGCAACATGAAATTGGGTATCTTCTTGGATTTTCCTCAAATTAGGATCCTTAGAATGTTTACCCCAATATTCCTCTGTAATAATATTATCGTTATGAATTATATAAACAGATGCACCTGAACAGTCAACTAATTCAGACGTCTTTCTAACATTTGATACAACTGAATTAAACTGTGTGTATATCTTTTTATTAATTATCATTTTTTCACTACTATATTAACCATTATCTTCAGTTATCTTCCCTTCTCTTTATTCTCCTTTTTACTTCCTTGTCGAACTCTATATAATATATCCAATATCTACCGGAACTCCCACTATTCATATTCCATCAAGGGTGAATAATTCATTTTATATTTTGAATGCTAAATCTAATGAAGGAAAATGTTACTTAATACTAACGTTATTCAAAGGTTCTGTTTCAAATATAGAAACTTTTTCTCTTTTTTTGAATCTTATTTCTCAATAATATATTATGAACAACGTACGAAAGAGAGGTGAATCCATTGAAGCAATACGAAGTAGCTACACTGAAAAAAGGACTTCTAATTTTAGATGCTTTGCAAGAAAAGGATATGACACTTCGAGAAGTTATACAAACATTCTCATTTAATAAATCAACAGCTTTTCGTTTGTTATATACCCTTGAAATAATGGGCTATGTTAAAAAGATTGATAATTCCTATAGTCTTACTAATAAGATGGGATTTTTATCTACTTCCTTTAACTCAAAAGCAAATTGGTTATCGGTTCCACCTTTATATGAATTGAGTAGAGAAGTTGGAGAAACAACCTATGTTGGAATCCTTTATGGTACGGAAGTAGTCACCGCACAAGTTGTTGATGGCACTCATTCAATGAGGGCACACTCAGAGGTTGGCGACAGGTCTCCTGTACATTTAAGCGCTCTAGGAAAAGTCATATTAGCTTTTTTAGACAAAACCAAGCTCGATGGAATCCTTAAAGAATTGACATTAGTACAAAATACAAAAAATACATTTGTAGACTTACACTTATTAAAAGAACACCTAAAGGTCATTCGTAAGCAAGGATACGCAGTAGATGACGAAGAGACAGAAATAGGTTTACGCTGTATTGCTGCTCCTGTCATCTTTGAGGGAAATATGATTTCAGCAGTTGCGATAGCTGGTCCAGCCCTTCGGTTGAATAAAAAATTAGATAAAGATTTAAGTAAAAAACTTATTCAATGTAGTTCGCGTATATCGAAAATGCTTTGATGGAAAACACCCTAAAATTTGAAGGGGGAATAGATTAAAGAGATGTCAACAAAAGTATACATTGCATTATTTTCTTTGGCCACTAGTGCTTTTGCCATTGGAACAACTGAGTTCGTCATTGTAGGCTTACTTCAAACAGTTGCTGATGATCTATCTATTTCGGTGTCAAAAGCTGGCGCTTTAATTTCTGGTTATGCAGTAGCAATAGCTGTTGGAACTCCAATTGTAACAGCTATTACAGGGCGTATTCCAAAAAAAGGATTTTTACTAATCTTGATGATTGTTTTCATTTTAGGTAACGCAGTTTCGGCCATTTCAGAAACATATGAAGTATTAATGATCTCACGAGTTATTACTGCTATCGCACATGGTGTATTTTTTGCAATTGCAGCTACAGTTGCTGCCGATATCGTACCAGAAAACAAAAAAGGAACAGCTATTTCAATTATGTTTACCGGATTAACAGTAGCAACCATAGCTGGTGTTCCAATGGGGACTTATATTGGACAACAGTTTGGTTGGCGCGCTACATTCGGTGCGGTAGCTGTACTCGGCATTATTGGGCTAATCGTAAATGTATTTGCCGTTGATAAAGTGGACAGACAATCAAATCCTCCTACTCTTAAAGATGTAGGGCAACTTGTGAAAAATGAACGAATTCTACTGGCACTATTAATGACCGCATTAGGTTTTGGTGGAACTTTTTCGTTATTTACCTACCTCGCTCCTATACTGGAAAAAATCAGTGGGTACTCAGCTGGATCTATTTCATTGCTGCTTTTAGTTTATGGAGTTGCCGTTGCCATTGGAAATATAGTAGGTGGGAAAATGGCCAATCAGCATCCAGTTAAATCATTACGCTTCGTCTTTTTACTCCAAGGTATCGTACTTTTATTACAAATGATACTACTACCTAGTAAAGGATTAAGTATTTTATCTATTATTTTGTTAGGTTTATTTGCATTTATGATGTCTCCAGGAGTTCAAGCGTACATTGTAACGCTTGCTGAAAAATTGGTTCCTTCTGCAAAAGATATTGCATCTGCACTAAATATATCAGCCTTTAATGTAGGGATCGCTGCAGGATCTACCTTAGGTGGATTAGCAGTAGACTATTTAACGTATTTAGATACGGCATGGATTGGTGCGATTATGGTGGCATTCGCATATCTTCTATCCGTACTGAATTATAAATTAGATAAAAAACAAAAATTATTTTAAGGGAGAGTTTATTTATGAACTTACAACAACTAGAAAACGTAGAAAAGGAATTACAATTTGAAACATTTACAAATGAAGATGCTCTAAATCTTGGTATGACATTAATTAATTATGCAAAAGAAAATAACAAAGCAGTAGCTATTCATATTGAGCGTAATCGAGTACCTTTATTCACCTATCTAATGGATGGTACTTCTGAAGAAAATGTATTTTGGCTATATCGAAAAAAACGCGTAGTGGATCATTACAACCGAAGCTCACATTATATTGGAGCGAGATTCGAAAAGCAAGGAACGACCCATAATGAAAGCTCTCTTCTTCAATCATCTGATTATCAAGCTATAGGCGGCTCTTTTCCTATACGTATTAAAAACATAGGCGTAATTGGGAGTGTAACAGTAGCAGGGCTTACACCTCAACTTGATCACGATTATGCTGTCGAGGGAGTAAAACATTTCTTAAAAAAATAAGGAGTTTATAAACAAATGGTTGTCGAACATGCCATGTTAATCATCAAAGAAGAGCTAGTGGAGGAATTTATACAGACAATTAACGAAGCATTCCCTATTTTAAGCAATTCTGAGGGGTACTTATCTCACAAACTGCTTCGAAATAAAGAGAATCCAACTCTTTTTATACTTGTTGTTAATTGGAATAGTTTAGAAGACCATATTGATGGCTTTGTAGGGAGTGCTAAATTCAAGAAATGGGACTCTATGCTCAGATACTTCTTTGATGAGTTATCCAAAAATCTTGCACTATACAGAACTAAAATATGATTAATCAACATGTACCTGTCAAGTATACAGTTATAAAAGACTGCCTTTATGAGGCATGAGTTCGGTATTCAATCGGACTCATGCCTCATTTGTTTTGTATGTCAAAAAGTTTTAAACAGTAGCTGAATGCTCTTAAACTTTTTACGAAGCATATTACAGAAAGAATAGCGTTTTTTTCGTTTTTGGGGTAATGTTTTGTCTTAGCTTGATGGGTATGTGGCAGTACCCCTTAAGGAACTAAAGGGGCAGGATAGTTTAAGAAGGATTTTATTTTGGGACACAAAGCATCCCTACGCCTGCAAATGAAGGTGGTGGTGAATGCGGGAATCCCCCTTCAATCACTTCTACTAATGAATCAAATCATAACATGCTGATCAAGTTTAATAGGACTGTTTCTTTTCACAGATTCAATACTAGCTAGTGCAATTTTCAAAGACCATCGAGCATCTTCCGCAGTTACTAATGCTGGTTTATTATGAATCACACATACTACGAAACCTCTCAATTCCGCAATGTAAGCATCAAACAATAAATCTTGATCATATCGACATGTATTAAAACTTACCCCGTTATGATTATATCTCGTCATGCTAGATTCACGGATTCCCCCTGCAGTAAGCATACCTTCAGATCCGAAAACCTCTGCCCTCACATCATAACCATATACTGCCTGGAAATTCGCTTCTGCAGTTGCTATCGCACCATTATCAAATTTTATCGTAACAACAGCAGTATCTAGTAATCCATTACACTTTAAATCCGGACGAATTAACGCATCTGCCACCGCATACACCTCAACAGGCTTTGCACCAGGATTCAAATACATTAATGCATCAAAGTCATGGATTAAGGTTTCTAAAAAGATCGCCCATTCTGGAATTGATTCCGCTCTATTTAGCATTGGATCTCTTGTTGTTGATTTTAACAATTGTGGCATACCAATTTTACCAGATACAATTTCTTCATGGGCAGCTTTAAAGCCTTTTTCAAACCTTCTATTAAAACCAACTTGAACCAAAATATTACTTTTTTCACTCTCTTGAACAATTTCGTTTGCTTCTTTTAAATTAACAGCCATAGGTTTTTCACAAAATACCGCTTTACCTTGTTTAAAAGCAGCAAGGACATGACTAGCATGTGTACGTGCTGGTGAAGTAATCACCACGGCGTCTATTTCAGGATCTTGAATTAATTCCATCGGATCTGTGTATGCTTTTGCATTTATGTCTAATTGATTTATAAATTTTTCTGCAGCACCAGGTGCAGGAGCTGCAACCGCATATAATTTAGCTTGTGGTAAGCGATAGGCAAGCGTCTCCCCATGAAAAGCTCCCATTCTTCCAGCACCAATTAAACCAACATTTAGTTTATTCATAAAATAACCTCCTGAGAATTTATTTAGTATATACATTTACCTATTTAGGAAAGTCCCTGCCTTCAACTCAAAGTGTGATTGGCACCTTACGGAAACAAGGTAAATCCATTTTCCAAACCCTCAAAGAATACAGCGAGACAGGAACGATTGCTTGGTATTTTACTCCCTGGAAGATAGGGACTGTCGCTTGATAGTCTCTATTTGTCTTGTATATCTTTAGGCAGCCTGAATAGTTACATATGTTAATTTTTAGATTAGATAACTTCCCCTTCTCAAATGCTTCATTTCTTTTGTCAGCTCATCATTTTTTTTAAAAGAACTGCTCCTGAGTTTGACGGGCATGGGACTGGCCCCCTAATGATAAATTTACAAATGTTTCTTTTTCAATAGACTTAAAACACGCCTCAATAACATTCATATTTTGAATGGTATCTTCTAAAAGATCCTCTTGCATTTTCCCTTCTAATATTAATTGAGAGAAATACTCTACTTCTAACGTGTATTGCTGTCCGTATAAATCTTCTACCCTATAATTTCCACTTTCACCAACTATAACAATATGCGCATTTCCATTTTGAGGTATAAAGGCTCTTGGCGCTTGAACGGTGCCTTTTGTCCCAATAATTTCATATTGACCCACTCTTGTTCGGTCCATTGCAGCATCAAACTCAGCAATAATCCCATTTTCAAGCTCAATTATTCCCGTTACTGACATATCTACTTGATTAGATATGTCATTTTGAGTTGAAGCAAAAACCCGTTTAGGTTCGGTATTTAAAATATTTCTAATTGAATGTATACAGTAACAACCGACATCATAGATACTGCCTCCGCCTAATTTTTGATTCATTCGAATATTTCCAATTTGATCCTCAAGGAAAAAAGAAAGGCTCACCCTCATAATTTTTACTTCACCAATTTCACCGGAAGCAATAATTTCTTTTACTCTTTTATGTTGTGGGTGAAATTGATACATAAAACCTTCCATAAACATAACGCTATTTTTCTTACATACTTCGATCATTTCTTTTGCTTCTATTACAGTCAAGGCTGCAGGTTTCTCACAAAAGACATGCTTCCCTTTCTCAGCTGTTTTCTTTACCCAGGTTGAATGGAATGCATTTGGCAAAGGAATGTAAACTGCATCGATATCTGGATCATCTAACAACTCCTCATAAGTCCCGTAAATCTTAGGAATCCTAAAATTTGAAGCAATTTCGTATACTTTATTATTTGAACTAGCGATTGCAACTACTTCTGCATTAAATGCATCCGTAAATGCTGGAAGTAATTCATCTTGAGCAATGTACGCAGTACTTAAAATTCCCCAACGAACTTTTGTAGCCATTCTTCCAACTCCTTTAATTAGCTTTTTAAAATGGTATCTGTATAAATAAATCATTTTTATTTATACGATTAAAAAAGCTATTTATTTAATTAAATGTTTTTGTTTTGCGAATAGGAGGGATTTATCAAGCATAATCCGCTGAACCCATCTGGTCTTTCTTCTTCTCCAAACTAAAGTTTCACTAGCTTGAACAGGAGTATTTAACCAAAAAAAGCTGAGATATCCCCCTTATCATTTCTGCTTTTTTCTAAGAAACATCGGTAACCGAAGGTTTTGAAGTAAAAAACTTTTTTCATTACATGCTGAGCAAGGTTCACTTTATCTATTTTAAGATACGCAGGGCTCCGCTAATTTTTCTTTTTGATGCAAAACACCCTTATGTAACCGGTTTCTTTTTTATAAATTTAATGATTGATGATTTTTCCTATTAATATAGCTGATTATATAAAAACATATAATAAAAGTAATTGGGTTTTGAAGACATGTTTTTACACTTTAAAGACATCCTTTTAAAAAAGCAGCGTAAGGGTGACAAATTTTTCAGTCCAAAAGGATCTGAAGGTATATGGAAAACAGTTATGGTACAAATACAATGAAAGTTTAAAAAAATAAATGGAAAGTACCATTGCGAGATTTTTCATATTATTACCAGTCTTAGTTTCTGAACAAAAAAACAAATTATTCAGCGACATTATCTGTGTGAGTATCAAAACAGCATATCCCTCCCCATTCTGGAAAGAGGCGTTATCTGCTCTTACAATTTGTTTTTTCTAAGTAGGTAAAGGAAAAGGAAGGGAAAATTGAGCGAGTATTCGTGAGCATTGTCTATTAAACTGAAGGAGTTCAATAAGAACGTAATAATTTAATAAAAACAGCCAGTTAGGTAAACTGGCTGTTTTTGAAATGAAAATACACATGAACTACCACAGAATTAACGCAAGTTGAATGATAGCATTAAATATCAAGTTTACGGGTACCAATCCATTTCACAATTTCAGGATCGCGATGTGAAAAGAACAAGCTTTCTTTCGTATCTAAAGTAGCGATTCTTTCCATATCCTCTTGGCCTAATTCAAAGTCAAAGATATTGAAATTTTCAATCATTCTTTCCTTACGAACAGACTTCGGAATCGCGACGACTCCTCTTTGTGTCAACCATCGTAGAATAATCTGGGCAACGGATTTATTATGCTTTTCGGCTATTGATACTAAAATTTCGTTCTGGAACATGTTATTTTTTCCTTCAGCAAATGGTCCCCAAGACTCTATTTGAACATTGTTCTCTTTCATAAATTTAGCACTTTCTATTTGCTGGCAGAAAGGATGTGTCTCAACCTGGTTTACAGCAGGAATTACTTCATTATGAGTCATCAAATCCATCAGACGGTCCATTTGGAAGTTACTAACTCCGATAGCCTGGACTTTACCTTCGCGGTACAATTCCTCCATAGCGCGCCAAGAACCATATACATCTCCGAATGGCTGATGAATTAAATACAAATCCAAATAATCCAATTGCAGTCTTTCAAGTGAACTACCGAATGCTTTCTTTGTGCTCTCATAACCAGCATCCTGAACCCAGAGTTTTGTGGTAATAAACAATTCCTCTCTTGGCACACCACTCCGTTTGATTGCTCTGCCGACTGCTTCTTCATTTAGATAAGAGGCAGCAGTATCGATCAGACGATAGCCTGCCATTATAGCGTCATAAACGACTTGTTCACACTCATTTTCATCTTGAATCTGAAAAACACCAAAGCCTAGTATAGGCATCTCAACACCATTGTTCAAAATTACTTTTTGCATATAAAAACCTCCTGTTTTTTAACAAATCGGAACATACTACTTACAATAAACAAAATTTATTGGTGTTAAATTATCTCTCTTGATGTGTAGGACGAATAAGCATTTCATTAATTGCTACATCTGATGGTTGTTCAATGGCAAAAGCTATCGCACCAGCAATACTCTCAGCGTCTATCGCACCTTCATAAGCTTTATCGATTCCTGGTTTAAGATCCATATCTGTAATGGAATTTATTAATTCGCTCGTAACAGCTCCTGGTGAGATAATGGTTGTACGAATATTGTTACCTAACTCTTCTTTGCGAAGACCTTCTGTAATTGCACGTACAGCAAACTTTGTTCCTGCATAGACCGTACTTCCAGCTCCAACAACATGTCCAGCTACTGAAGACAAATTAATGACATGTCCTGATTTTTGTTCTCTCATGGACGGAAGCACAGCCGCAATCCCATAAAGTACGCCTTTAATATTTACGTCAATCATTTTATTCCAGTCTTCGATTCTTTTCTTATAAAGAAATGAATGTGGCATAACGCCAGCATTATTCACTAATACATCAATTTTTCCAAACTCTTGAAGCGCGTACTCAGCAAGCTCTTCCATTTGTTCATGTGACGTTACATCGGTTACTTTATAAATAGCTTTTCCACCATTTTTTTCGATTTCTTTCTGTAACTGTTGTAAACGATCTTCACGACGAGCTGCCAAGACCAACTTCGCACCTTTAGACGCAAGTTTTTTAGCAGTTGCCTCTCCAATTCCACTAGAAGCACCTGTAATAATCACAACTTTATCTTTTTTGTTTGATATCATTTATATCTATCCTTTCTTAAATAAAAAGTAAATTTATTAATCCAGATGATTTGCCATCTAAAAGCAAAGCATCTGCATAATCTATTTTCTAAAACTTCACTGCTGTGCACTTGAGAGCTCACGGCCGCGTCTAAATGAAAACACTCCAATCAGTAGAGCAATCACGACTGATGTAGCTCCAACCCAACTGATTTCTAGTATTGATGACCTTCCCGCAACAATACCTCCAATTCCAGCACCAGCGGCAAATCCAAGTTGTACAAAGGAACTATTCAGGCTAAGCACGATACCAGAGGCTTCTGGAGTCAACGAGACTAGGTTAAAGTTTTGGGTAGGCCCGAACGTCCAAGCAGCGATCTCCCAAATCATAAGCAATGGGAGGGTAACCATTCCCCATCCAAATCCAGAGACAGTTGACAGCAACAATAGCGAGATGATGTGGACAACCATGGAGCCGACCAGCGTGCGAACGATGCCGATCCGGTCTGCCAATAAGCCACCAACCTTAGAGCCAATCAAGCTTGCTATCCCCATAGCTAAGAGAATGATACTTAATTTTCCTTTCATGGTTGGCATAACGGCGGTCAGAAAGGGAGTGATATACGTATTGAGCATCGAATAGCTAATAAATACAAAGAAGGTTACACCAAGAGTGAGTGCGATCCTCGGATTCTTCAAGAGGGCAAGACGTTTGCCCAGAGAAACAGACTCTTCGCCCTCCATGACCGGAATCGTCCGTGCAACAGCAAAGATAGCCACTAGGCTGAAGAGGCCAATGCCCCAGAAGATGCCCCTCCAATCATAAGACGAAGCAATCATCCGACCAAGGGGAACACCGAAGACAAGTGAAGAACTATACCCCATTGCGATGTTAGCCATCGCTCCACCCTGACGTCCAGGAGCCGCCAGTTTTGCAGCTATACCATAGGCAGTGACAACGAAGACCCCTGTTCCTACCCCCAGTAAAACGCGAGAGACCATCAACAATCCAAAGCCTGGAAGAGTGATTACCCCAATGACGCCGAGTAGTATGATGGCCAGAGCCAGTAACAATTGCTTACGCTGATCCATCTTAGAGGTTGCTGCCATAACAAGGGGCGTTCCGATTGCGTTACCGAGAGCGAATACGGTAATAAGCTGACCTGCGGTTGCTACCGATACATCGACGGAAGCAGCCACTTGATCCAACGTACCTACGATGACGAATTGTGAAGTGCCGACCACTAAGCTAATAAGGGTCAGCATGTAAATTTTCCAAGTATTTTTCATTCTGTTCTATCTACTCCTTTATCTATGATGTGATATATCAAGTTTTGCATTTTAGACTTTTTGTATCTTGTTTAGTTACCAGTAAAAATCCCCCTCGAACTTCTACACTTGGAAGTCACAGCATAACAACAGCTTATTTCCATACAATCAGCCCATTAGAAGAAACTTCTGGATCATTTCGTTCTACTCTACGCTTTGCATGATTTATCTTTCATTATTTGCATTATTATCGCTTTAAACGGTTATATTATTTAACCGCATCCTTATTATGCTACAAGGGAGAAAGCATCCGGTATCCCATTCTTCTCAAATGATTGCCCAATCCTCTCACGACCATTTACGCAGAAAGTGAATTAGCCTTATAATGGGACCAACACGGATGAAGAAAACAAAGGAGGATTTTATGTTTGAACAATTATATAGACAAAGAGTTGAGCTCGCCAAAATCATAGAGGATCACACAGGACGTGACGGTACTCAAATGACTGCTATTCCGTCTTTATTTTTCTCCCGTTATTCTAATGATACTGGACCAAATTACGGAGTTCACAAGCCCTCATTATGCATTGTGGTTCAAGGGATGAAGGAGGTATTGTTGTCACAGGAGCTCTTTAGGTACGGTCCTGCCGATTACCTTGTTGCATCCGTTAAGCTGCCAATTACCGGACAAGTCATGGAAGCCTCTTCCGAAGTGCCTTATCTTGCTCTCAAACTTGAATTTACACCGAGTGAAATATTAGAGGTGTTACGTGAATTCCAAATGGGAGTTGACAAAAGTGAAAATGCAAAACGAGGTATGTATGTCAGCAAAACAGAGCCATCTTTGCTAGACGCGGTAACAAGATTAGTTCGTTTGCTAGATACTCCAAAAGACATCAAGGTACTTGCTCCTTTAATCGTGAAAGAAATCATCTATAGGGTTCTGCAAGGAGAACATGGGAATATGCTAAAACAAATAGCAATAGAAGGAAGTTCTACCCATCAAATCAGTGACGTGATTGAACATATTATGAATAACTATGAAAAGTCTTTTAAGATTGAGGAACTTGCGGAAATAGCAAATATGAGTGTTTCTTCACTTCATCGGCACTTTAAAGAGATAACCGCGATGAGCCCAATTCAATTCCAAAAACAACTGAGACTTCAAGAAGCCCGAAGCCTGTTATTATCCGAATCAGCAGATGCAGCAGATGTTGCATTCCAGGTAGGCTATGAAAGTCCATCACAATTCAGCCGTGAATATTCGCGCATGTTTGGTTTACCACCAATAGAAGATATAAAGCACCTGAAGGAGCAATATGAACAAAGGGTAAAAGCTTGATTCCCCTTCACATAGGTTCATTCTATGTATTAATTTAGTGGCACCTACACTTTAAATAATATAGAAAAGTGCATTAATCTAATCCCGGATTAATGCACTTTTTCATTCTGCAATTTACCTGTCTTTGTATGCCAAAGCTTTATCCTGCTTCCGAACAAATTTCAGAGCATAATGAGTCCCACAAATATATATTCCCATGATGGATAGATGATCTATTAAAAATCCCATGGAGGACTTATCAATGTTCCAACCAAATGGATTATATACCGTTAACTTGTAAAACATATCTCTCTCGAAAGAAGCCTGCACACCATAAACAACAATCATCACCGCTATGACACGAAACACAATTGTGTGGATACGACTGGTGCTAGTAATTCCCGTCATCTTTCGTACTGCATTGATAATTGTTCCCCAGGATATTCCTATATGCACAGCCATGAAGATAAATCCCCAATATGAAGTCATAACATGTATCTGTAATAGAATCATGTCATTGTTTATAGGAATAAAGGCAAATATGTCATGGGAAATTGGTACAGAACTTAGTATCACTACAGCCATAGATACGAGAAAAAGCAAATTGACCGCAATACTCAGAATACGTCGTACATTGTGCTTTCCCTTAAAAATCGTCTTATACCATCTTCGATTTAAAATATTGTGGGCAATAAACAACAAAAACAATAAAACTCCTACCAGTTCGTGGATTGTATTTCCGGTAATATGGTAAGCCATAGCAACTAACATCAGAAAGGTCATTGAAAGGTCAATAACCAGCCTAATTAACATATTTCGATTCAAAAGGCTCTCCTCTTTCAACTTTATTTAATAATTGGGTCGGTTCCTCGTAGGGAAGTATTATTGATGATATCATTCAAATTTCGTTTAAATGCTAGAAAATCCCCTATGTCTCTTGATTAAAATGGATCATCAAAAGAACCTTCTGGATAATCCCCACTTTTTCTTCATCTTCCATTAAGCTATTTCCATTCAAAATATCCTGCGAGGCCTCCAGATTATCGTCTAACGCTTTTACCTCCCAGTGATTTGTAGGAATACCTGCAATCTTGGATTCTGTACTGCTGTCCTTTGATCCTGTAAAATCTTCAAGATCATATTTCTTCATTTCATCCAACGTGTTCACGAAGTCATCACGCTCCTGATTGGCGTGACAAGAAAAGCAGCGACCGATGTCTTCCTCGTAATCCACTGACTTGTCTCCATTGAATTCCTGGTATAGCCAATCGCCGTTACGCATCTCAGGGGGATTCTGGTCTACCCAGCCATCGCGCTTTTCCATCACGAAGATTTCATCAAGCTTTTCATCCCTATAGATTTCGAGAGTGATTACGGTGTCGTCAGGGATTGGCTGACCGTTCTGTACCGCTTCTATTGCTTCCTGGCTCGTGTAGAGCTCCTCTCTGACATTTCCTCGATTTACAGTCGTGTAGTTCACACCCTTATCGTAGTTCTCAGGGAATTTAACAAGTTCACGACTGAACTCAGCCATCTCCTGCTGTGAGGTATCACCCGATGGATCCTTTTGAGAAATCCCATTTGTGTCATTATTGTTGTTGCAAGCAGTAAGAGTGAGGGACATCACCAATGCAAGGAACGTAAATAATAGTTTTTTCATATTGTTTTCCTCCTACAATTTTTAGTATTTGTATTGATTCGTTGGAGTCAAAATAGTATAAGATTCTGGGATGTGGTGCTGTTTTATGGTTAAAAATTCTGAATTCTGAATACCAAAGGTAATGACTATTATTATTGGGGACTAGCTGCTTATGTTTCTTTTCACTACTCTGTTTAGAAACTTTGGATTTTATTTCAACAGAATAATTGTTTTAGAAAAAGTAGAGGCTTTTTTATTATGCAGCAAATGAAAAAACGACCGATATCCTATTCCTATCAAATGGTTGCCTATTCCTACCACAATAAAAATTAAAGTTATACGCATGTTATTTTGACAAAATCACAAATATCTTCGTATAGAATTATTTAATAGAATGAAATGACTTAACTGTTATAAGTCATAACGATACCAGTGAGATATTATTGGTGAAGAGTCTATTGTTATCCCCTATGAAAAATAGCGTCAATAAATTGAAGAAGAAGAGAATGACATAGGGCAAAGAAGATTTAACCAGGAGTATAAACATATAAAATGGAGTTTGTGAAGAAATGTACTTAAACTACCTGCCCCGTTAGTTCCATAAAAAAAAGGCTGCCGCAGCAACCCCTGTTAATGAACTAAAGCACCTGTTTGTTAATTAAACACTTACTTAAAAGTTAAATGATAGAACATACAACGCTTCTATGTTGAATTTTAAAAACACCCAGCATCCTTCTATTTATTCATAATATGAATAAGTTCTTATGGTTGATGCCATTATTTATCCGCGGGATTTTCCACCTGAAATATTAACGGTTGTACCTGTAATATAGCTAGAACGGTCTGAAGCTAGATAAGTGACCAATTCACCAATTTCATCCAATTTACCAGGTCGTCCAAGTGGTATCGTTTTGCTGTAATCTGATCCAAGACCCTCTACTGTCACTCCACGTGTGTATGCTAATGCTTCATTATAAGCATCTGTTGTTAAACCTGTTTGCTCATTAATCCCTGGCGCAACACCAACTACGCGGATGTTGAATTTCCCTAGTTCTTTTGCCCAAGAACGGGTAAAGCCATTGACAGCACCTTTTGTTGCCGAATAAACACTTTGTCCAGAAGATCCTTCCATACCTGCCTCAGAAGAAATATTAATGATAACGCCTTTATTATTTTTCACCATTACTCTCGCAACTGCCTGAGCACAAAGGTAAGGTCCTTTTTGATTGACGGCAACCATGAAATCAAAATCCTTTTCACTTAACTCATACTCTGGCTTTTCTCCCCGGAAATCAACGAGTAAACGTGGTAAGTTTACACCTGCATTATTAACTAAAATATCTACAGTTCCAAATAGCTCTGTGGCTTTGGTGACCATATTTTCAACGCTTTCTTTATTGGTAACGTCGCATTGGATATGATAAGTTCCATCAGCTTGTTCGCCAGTATTTACATTTAGATCGGAAACAAACACCTTTGTACCGTTCTTTACTAAATGTGCTGTTATTTTCGAGCCAATTCCAGATGCACCACCCGTAACAATTGCCACTTTATTTTCTAATTGATGCCATGATTCATTCATTCTTTTTCCTCCTTATTAAATATAGAGTCGAGGATCATAGGTGAAATTTAAAAATAAGTAACAAACTCTAAATAATTTTTTTCTTGTATTAGCTGTGTTAACTCTAACTGATGCAATTTTCATGGAGAGTTTTTCTCCTTCGAGGAAACATCCCTCTTCTTGCATTTAATTCTATTTAAACCTTTGACAAGTTTATTTTTTCAAGATTCGAAGAGTTGTTCCTGCTGGCGGCATTTGTATATCTCTTTCTTCAAGATGTAAAGTGCCAGGTAATTCTGGCGTTTCAGAGCCATTAAATTTTAACGTGATATGTCCAAGTGAACCTAAATTCTTTTTTACCACGTCACCTACAGAGGTAATGGTATATTGAAGATTGCCTAAGACGAGAATGTCACCCTTTTCGATTTCACCATTAATTTCATTTACATCAATTAATAGGCAATAATCCGCTAATTCACTCGGAGCATCAGCTCCGAATAGGATGAACATTTTTTCTCCAAGAAAATCAGAGACAGATGGACCAAGTTGGTTAATTTGAGTTTGATAAACTGTCTGCACAAGAAACTCCTCCAATTCTTTGCTTTAAATAATCTATTCAGAATCTATTCTAGTAATTATTCATATAAACCGAAGCTTGCAAGCCAAGCAATAAAAACGGTAGGTGCTCCGGTTAAAAAACGTCCGTACAATACGGAAGGAACTCCGACTTCAATGGTTTCCACTTCTGCCTCTGCCAATCCTAGCCCAACTGGAACAAAATCAGCTGCAGCCTGAGAGTTAATCGCGAAAAGAGCTGGCAATGCAAGGTGCGGAGGGATATTTCCTTTTCCAATTTCCACTCCAATTAATGTCCCAATGACCTGTGAAATAACAGCTCCCGGTCCTAAGAATGGTGATAATAATGGGAATGAGCATATTAAAGAGATTAAGAGCAAGCCCGGCAAAGAGCCTGCAAATGGTGATAAATATTGTGCGAATACATCACCAATTCCAGATGCTTTAATCACTCCGATTAACATGGCCACAAAAGCCATAAACGGTAAAATGGTTTTAATGACAGTATCTATCGTGTCACGGCCAGCCTGATAAAACACATTGACGATGGAACCCATCGCCATCCCAATGCGTGCTATGACTCCTTTAGGCTTTCTTTGTTCACTAATTTTTTTATCTGCGCTATACTTAGGTTTAGATATTGTTTTCTCAACTTGTCCGTTAGCATTGTTCACATTGGGTATTGGAGGTGTTGCAGCACCTTCATACAATTCAATGTTTTGAGACTTTACTCCAGAAACGTAAATGTCCTCGGTAATGTGCATTGCTAACGGGCCACTTTGTCCAGTAGGCATAATATTGATCGTCATGATTCTTTTTTTTGGGTATAAGCCACATCGGAGCGTTCCGCCACAATCAATAATGACACACGCCATTTCATTCTCAGGTACGCTCGTTTTAAAACCGTCGACTAATTCACAGCCTGTTAATTCTGCAATGGTGTCTGCAATATCCGGTCTTGTTCCGCCCGTTACATAAACCACTTTATTTTTTTCTTCTGTCGGTGAAATCACTAATGGCCCACCAAATCCTCCTTGCCCTGCATTGACGATAATTGACTTGTACTGCGTAACCGTTTGAGTCATCGCTTTCCCCTCCTTAGAGATCCACTGTTTCCTTCAATTTAACGCCTTGCTGTTTAGATACATAATAAGTTGTTAAATCTGTTACCCAGCCTCTTAAAAAGTTTGTAAAAATACCCACCAAGAAGTAACGAAGGGCTAGTTCTGTAGTTTCAAATCCCAGCGTTGTAATTCCTGCAGCAATTCCCAAGAATACGAACAACTCTCCTGGATTAACGTGTGGAAAAAGTCCGTTATGCGTGTGGCAGGAATAAGAAGCAGCAGCATAATAGCTTGGTTTGTATTTTTCTGGCAAAAATTTCCCGAGTGACAATGTCATTGGATTTGCCAAAGCGAACGTTCCAATTACCGGAAGAACAAAATATCTTGTAAGTGGGTTCTTACTCGATTTCTTTGCGATTCGTTCCACTCTTTCTTCTCCAACCAACCGTATAAGGGCATTCATTGCAACTAAAAGCATGATAAGAAGTGGAACAATACCTGTTACTAAATCGACAAAAGTTTCGGCCCCTGCTCTAAATAAATTCATAAACCCATCTGCTGCATTTGTAAGCCAATCCATTCAATTCACCTCATATAATTCCTATTTTTTTGATAAGAGTAAATCAATCCAGCCTTTCTTAACCTTCAATTCACCCCCTTTAGAGATAACATGATAGCTGTTCAGTGCATCCTCAATGGCTAACCTTGTTAACTTATTTACTTTATATAAATCTTCTTCACCGAGGTGTAAGAGATTTTTCCCCTCAAATCCTTTTAAGTTCCTTACTCTTGAAAGCACGGTCACTCCCTGCATTTTGGTGGCTTTCAAAATGTTGTTTTTTCGGTCAATTGCAAACATTACGACAGTGCCTGATTTAATAAGTCCCGTTTTTTTCCCAATCGCGACCCTTCCAAGCTTTCTCAACTCTGCATACTTTTTATTGAAATGCTTGATTTGCAAAAATCCAAAAATGCTTTGAAGGAGCCAAGAAAAACCAATTAATATAACGACATACCATAGCATTTTCATTTCCTCTTTTCATATGAACTGAATCTTACATCTTGTTTCCGCTTACAATCAGATAAAAAGATCAGGTTTAAAATTAATCCCTACTTCCTAATATAAGGCAGTTCCTTTTTCTATAATTTCAATAATTGCATTTGCCGTTTCCTCAGTGGTGATCAGAGTGTTAATGTATCCTCCTCTTAATCCGCCAATAATAGAAGGAGCTTTTTCAACAGACTCTGCAATACCGATTGAGTAAGGAATATTTTTTAGTTTTTCCAGCTCAATGGCTATTGTTCGATCAGTTAAGTCAGATTGAATCAGGTTTCCATCTATATCATAAAATCGTGAGCATATATCACCAATGGCACCTTGTTGATTTAAATCTTCAATTTCTCTATTGCCACAAAAGCCAGCCCAGACTAAATTAGATGATTGGTTTGGGTTCCCGATCCCTACTACTGCAATTGTTAAGTTGTCCCAAAGCTCAGTTATTTTAGTGAAATAGTGTGATTGAACAATGTCATCCTTTGTCTCTTTTTTTTCTACTACTGCCGCAGCATCAATAAAATAAGAAGTTCCTCCAAAATCTTCTGCAATATTATAAACAATTCTATTGACGTGATGCTTCGTATCCATTGGTCCAGGCCCACCTACTAAAGGGACAAAATGAGCGTCTTTTTTTCCGGCATTGGTAAATTCACCGATCATACTGGCCATTGTACTTCCCCAGGCACAGCCTACGACATCGCCGTCTTTAATAATTCGTTTTAGTAATTCAGCCCCTGCTACTGCTACCACTTTCTTTTTATCCAGTTCTGTACTGTCTCTCTTTTCAGGAAGAATAATTACTTCTTTTAAGCCAAACAATTTTTCCATTCGACGTTCCAATTCAAAAGCTCCATCAATATCGCTACTAACAGTAATTTTAACTACTCCATCTTCCCTTGCTTTTTTTAAAAGTCTGCTGACGGAAGTTCGGTATATACCTAATTCTTTTGAAATGGCACCTTGAGTCATATCTTCTTCATAATACATTTGCGCAATTTTAACCAAGAGTCTTTTTTCTTCTCTTTTATCCATTTAGTCCCTCACCCTTTTTCGATATGCACATTTGTGCAACTGTAATCATTTGTGCTTTGTTGAGTTTAGTATACGCTTACAAAAATAGCTACGTCAACAAAAAAATACCACTTGTGCAAATTTTAAAAATATTATGTCATTTGTGCTGGGTGTGGACTTATTATCCATCGAAAAAACACAAATAAATGAAGCAGCTCCATTTGATCAGGCTGCTTCATTTCTATCAATCTGACCATTATGTTGTTTGCATCTTTTTGTAATATCAAATCATTTTTTACTTATACAAAATCATACAAATCATCGACAAATTCATTCACGGGCCTGTCGAACAAGTTACACAACATTAACAGTGACCTCCCCTTACCTTCTTTTCCCTCGTTAAAATCTTTTATAATAGTTATAACTTTTCCGTTTGTGAATAATTACTTTCCGTTGGAGCATTTGTACATCCCGTCTGAACCCCTATTCCTCCAAGTAATGTCCTAGCTTCGCTTGTTATCCGAGATCTCATTAATAATATGAAAAAGGGAATCCCCTTACTAAATTTTATCATTTGAGGGTGTAATTTCCAAACCATGGTAGGCCAAGTATTACTTTTTTAAAACTAGGACTCTCTATCTCGAAAATCAATGTTATTAAACACTTTACTTACTATACTGACTGATAAATTCTATTCCCCTTTACCAGATAATTAAGTAGCGAATCTTATTCATGAATCGCGCCTTTTTCTTGAATAAAATTTATTGTTGATGCATTGATAAGAATAGATTTGAAAATTTAAGTAGAAAGAAAAAATAAAAGAACCCATTCAGAATTGAATAGATTCTTTATGTTTAATAATTATAGTTATTATTCTTCCAACTTCCTTGACTCGAAGTACCGCTCCACCTTCCTTTTTACCCGCTGAAGTGCATTATCGATCGTCTTTTTTTGAACATTCAGTTCCTTTGATATTTCAATATAAGTTTTTCCTTCCAGGTACAAGTCCACAACACTACTTTCCAACTCACTAAGGACTTCCGTTAAAATTAGCTCAATATCGCAAATTTCTTCTGATTTTATTAAGATCGTGACTGGGTCATTTTGTCTCAGTTCAGGGATTAGATCAATTAGAGCCTGTTCCGATTCCCCTTGATAGATAGGCGTATACAATGAAACATAATTATTTAAGGGAGAATGCTTTTGGCAAATAGCCGCTTTAACAGCGGTTATGATTTGTCTTGTAATGCACAGTTCCGCAAATGATCTGAAAGACGACTTTTTGCAATTCTTGTAGTCTCGAATGGCCTTATATAGTCCAATCATCCCTTCCTGTAATACATCTTCCTTATCTCCACCCGTTAAAAAATACTTCAAAGCATTTGATTGAACGACACATCTGTATTTTTTGATTAAAAAGTCCAGTGCATCTTCATCACCATTATGGATTTTCCCAACCAACATTAAATCTTCCATATGAGTATAGTTTTCCACTCGTTTCTTCTCGATGATTACACTCATTTATTTTCCCCCACTCACTAAGTTGAGCCCCGACATAAAGGTTGCATTACCACTTCAATGTATTGAAGTACATTCAATATTATAATATCTCAGAAATGACGATAATGATATTCGCAAATAACGACATTTTTCTACAAAATACTGATATTTATAAGTCCTGCTCTATAACTATACACTTTCAGTCAGCTTTAATTAATTTGGTGAAGGTCTCGTCTTTAAAGTCGTTTTGTTTAACTCCTAATCATTGACGGATTTAGTTGTACCGGTGGGGGTGACGATTAGGGTGGGGGTCCAGGATATTGCGGCCTAATAAACTGTTCTGCACTAATGGTTTAACATAGCCTAATCAAAAGGAAAAGGCGGAATAAACGTTCATTGTATGCAAGGCATGTTGATCTATCGCATTTTTAGTTTTACTTCATTAGCTTTAATAGGAAAAACAAGGAGAATGCCAGTTGAAACATCGTCTCCAAATTAGCTGGTTTCATTTAAACACTTTCCTTGGAAAAATAAAAAGGCACCCTTCAAAGGATGCTTTAACATTTTATTAACAGTGATTAAATTGAGAAATTGGGATATATTTATTAAACTTAGCGCCCGTCTCCTCTTCAACTTCATTTAAATAACATAGTATTAAAGTGGTGGATTTTCCACACCTAAATGAATCCAATCTTCTTTTGGCGGTCCATAAACCCCAGAAGGTTTTATTCCTGCTTGACGCATCAGAACCGTAACTTGTCCGCGATGATGAACAATATGCTTGATTAGTCCCATAAGGATGGAAGCATTTGTTTCCTGTCTTCCAAACGCTTCTTGTATTTGCTCTAGGTATTCGTCTGTCCATTGTTGTTCAATAATTTGGGCTGCGTGAGAACTTACATTTTTAAAAGTGATAGCAATTTCCTGGGCTGAAGATGGAACGTTTTCTGAACTTTCTATCCGGTCTATCTTTAACCCGAAATGAGCTAGATAATCTGGAATATTCGTGGTGAAATGCCACGCAATTCTTCCTAAAGTGCGGCCTTCAGGATAAACTTGTTGTTCTAATGAATCATCAGTCAAACTATCCAAAACATTTTGAGTCAGTGTGGCTTCTTTATTCCATTCTTTAATAAAATCTGAAATTTTAATATACATATAATACCTCCCCTATTTCGATAGATAATTACTTACTCAAAAACCATTATAAAACATATGTTCCCTCATTACGAATTCCTTATTAAACATGCAATGCAACTTTAGTTGAAATAAATGATATCCGTTTTAACCATTTGATTTTGAAACTAAAAAGGATTCTACAACTGTAGAATCCTCTGTTGTACATGGATAATAGTCTATTCCGCTACCATTTAGCACATTGGGGAACAGGCTCCATAATGTTCTACGTCCATCCATTGCTGAATCATTTCCTGTTACTTCTTTAAAATAAAATTGTTCTTCATTTTAAGCCTTGATTGTTATTTCTATGATCAGTTTTCATATGGTTTTCGTGCTCTCCTCTTGACAATTACAGGAACTTTTCAATTAAATTCCACCAAGACGCTTATATACTCAGAGCATAAAGTTATTAAAATTCAGCATGAAAGCTTGTTTGGATTAATAAATTAAATAAAGTGGGATTAGGCAACATGCATATTATGTATAGAATGAATCGTTTAGAATACTCTCACTGCTTCTGTTGTCTTGGCATTTGGGCTATGCAAATGAGCCAGCTTTTCTCCACTTTAACATTAGAATTTATTATATAATGACATTTCAATTAAAGAGCGAAGTATTGGCATATAACGATGAAGCACCACCAGAGTGAACAAATAGGATGTTATCCTCCGGCTTAAAGGTGCCTTTTTGAATTAAATCAATGAGTCCCGCTGCCGCTTTACCCGTATATACCGGATCCAACAAAATCCCTTCTGTTCTTGCCATTAGCTTGACTGCTTCCACCATTTCAGGTGTAGGCAAAGCATAACCCGGTCCGACATACTCATCCAAACACGTAACAGCCTCACGAGGGATTGAATTTTGTATGCCGATGTGTGTTGAAGTTTCTCTAACAAGCTGAAAAACTTTCTCTTCTTGTTCAGCTTTTCCTCTGCTTACATTTATGCCAATTACTGATATTCCACTTTGATTTCCATGAAATCCTGCAACCAAACCAGCATGCATTCCCCCACTGCCGCTTACACAAATAACTGCTTTCAAATCAATCCCTTGCTCAAAGGACTGTGCTAAAATCTCCTGAGCGCATGCAACATATCCCGTTGCACCAATGACATTGGATCCCCCAACGGGAATGATGTAAGGTCGGTGTCCTTTCTCCGTCACCTCTTTAGCCACTTTCTGCATTTCTTGCATTAAGTCCGATCCATTAGGTACAACTATAATTTGGTCAGCCCCCAATAAATGATAGAGAAAATAGTTACCGTTAAAATCCGGCTCTGAATCCTTTGAAAGTCCCTCTTCCAATACAAGGATGCATTTCATTTTCTCTTTAACGGCAGCAGCTAGTGTCAAGCGACAATGATTTGATTGAATGCCTCCACATGTGATCAACGTATCTGCGCCTTTTTCCAACGCATCGGCAACAAGGAATTCCAGTTTTCTTGTTTTATTTCCTCCAGCCGTCAGACCAAGCATATCATCTCGTTTAACATAGATGGATGGGCCCCCAAGAACTTCAGAAAAATGCTCTAATCTCTCAATGGGTGTATATGTTGGTGTATATCGCTTTCTGGGAAATCGTGCTAAATTCATTTTAAAACTCCTCCTGTATCCTCTGTTGTAAATTAAAGAAAAAAATATCAATCTGACGTTCTCGTTACTTTAGAAAATAAATAATAGCAAACGCCTCTATTTCCATCTTAGCATGTTTAGGTAAACGAGCAACTTCATTGCACTTCTAGCAGGATAGCATACATCATTCATCGAGGCAAAGTGACTCACTTCAAAATCGATGTTTACTGTTAGTTTGCTTCCGCTTATTTTATGACACGCTTGTTTTCCCCAATATTATCAGGCAGTTCCCCAGTTTCAGGATGGTTGGGGCTTCCCTGAATTTTATACCTTGCCAATAAGGATAAATAGCCTTGTAAGCATATTTGGTTATAATTGTTTCATAGATCATGTAAACTAACTTTTTTATATGATCTAAAAGTTAAATTAGTTGTGCCGAAACATATACAGACTCGACCCTTTGAAATATATAAACAATCAAAAGTCTGAAGCAGAGAATGACTTCAATCGTTTTTTAAGATAAAATAAATATACTTGTATATAATTGGATTTTAGAAAGGAGCACCATGGAAACCAATCACTATCAATATATTACAGAACAAATAGAACATTATTCTTCTAAGCCCTTAAGGGAAGCTATATTTTTTGTTATTAAAAATGCGATCATTGAAGGGATATTTTTGCCCGGAGACCGTTTAACGGAAGATGATATCGCCCAACAATTCAATTGTAGCCGTACACCGGTTCGTGAAGCTTTGAGGAAATTAGAACAGGAAAATTTGCTTCAGGTAAAACCTGGTATAGGGATGGTCATATCCAATGTGGATATTGAACTTTTGCAGCAAGAATTGGAAATCAGGAAAATGCTCGAAAACTATTCTTTACAAAAAGCTTGTGAAGGAATTACGGAAGAGGAATTAAAAAAACTGGAATGGGCAACGGATAAACTGCAACAGGCCATAAATAATAATGACCGAATAGCGGCAAGTCGAGCAAACATTGAATTTCACCGCTTATTATATTCCTACTCGAGAAATACCTTTCTCCAAAAGACTACGGATTCATTATGGCTTTCTTTTCGAATTTCCTTTTTATCGGCCCGTAATGAAGATGTTACAATGGTTGATAAATCTTGGTATGAGGAACGAAACAACGAGCACTTACAGGTAATCCATGCCATTCGTGACAAAGATGTAGAAAAAGCAATAAAGATCAATACGATCCATATCCAAAAAAACTATGATTATTACCTTGATTACATAAAACGTGTATCACAATAAAATTAAAATAAAGGGTGCCTATTTGCGAGTATTCAGTCCGCAATGGAGGAACCCTTTTATATTAGGTATATATTACGGATTTCAGGTAGCATTTAGGACGATTCGGGGAATAATTCGTCCTTCTCTCTCTTTTTCCGGCCGTTCCGCAGGATATTTTTCCAGGATTAATCATGTTATTTCAATGTTTCCATTATGATTTTAAATGTAATTTCACTTTAAGGTAGTCTTCAGGCGTGTCAATGTCAAATCCCCACATCGAATTGTCAAAAGAAACGGTCTCAGTCATCGCATCATATTTTTGGATGATGCTTTTACCCCCTTGATCACCTTCTATTGAATGAAATTCTTTGAGTATTACTGCATCCACTAGTATCGGATGTCCTGCCTCTCCTTTATATTTGGGTCGAACGATCCGTACTCCATCATCTTTACACTCTATATATTTTTCTATTAAAGCTTGTATGACGTCACGGGAAATAAGGGGCTGATCCGCAAGAAAAATCATGACTGCATCCACATGTTCTTTGATGGATTGAATTCCAAGTTTTAGAGAAGTGGACATTCCATCTGCATAATTCGGATTATGAATAATCTTCAATCCTGGATAATCTTCACTATGTTGACGGATTTCTTCTATATATTTACCGGCAACCAAATAAAGGGGCTGCATGGAACTGCCAAGGATAGAATCAATGGCATGCCGAAATAGAGGTTGTCCCCGTAAAGGAAGTAACAGTTTAGGTTCGCCCATTCGAATCGACATGCCTGCCGCAAGTATGATCGCGCCTATTTTAGGCATGAATTTTCACTTTGCCATGCAAGGGTGCAGGAATTCTTCCATTTCTAACCGACATCAATTCCGACACAATACTTAGTGCAACTTCCTCCATCGTTTCTGCACCGATATCCAAACCAATTGGTGAGTGGATTGGACCGCTGTTGAAGTCTTCTCCAATTGTATTGAGCATTTCCGTTGTACGGGAGATTGGACCAAGCACCCCAATATATCGTGGGTCACTTTTCAAAGCCACTTGTAAGGTTTTCTCATCTAAGGACTGGATATGATTCATGACTACCCACCATGATCCAGTAAAGTCAGAAGGGTCTATTTCATCTGGGCATTTTTGCAAATTCGAAGCCAAAGGAAACAAGCGATCATTATTGAAATTCTTACGTGAATCCAATACCGTTACGGAAAAACCAGCTTTTGCTGCCAATTCGACAACTGGAACAGCATCCTTGCCAGCCCCAGCAATAATCAAGTGCTCACTGGGCTTTATAGCATCAATTAGATATCGTTTTCCCTCCAGATTCATCAATTCCGCTCGAGTTTGTGTATCCATTACCAGCCTTGCTTTTTCAACTACCTCAGAAGGCACACTTTCAGGATTCCCAATGAGGTTACCATATTTATCGACGATTAAACCTTTACCAGAGGATACATCCAATATCATGGTGAATTTCTGCCCTTTCTGGACAACTTGATTTGTCATCATCCAGAATTCGTCATTTGGCTCAATAGGGAGGATAAATATATCCAATATACCTTTGCATCCTATTCCCAACCCCCAAATTTCATTCTCGCTTAAGTCATATTGGTGAGTAACGCAGGTATTGGTTTCCATAGCTTTTTCCGCCCAGCCATATAAATCGCTTTCCAAACATCCGCCACTTATCGTGCCAAACATACGACTGTCCGATGCCATCATCATTTTTGCACCTGGAAGTCTGTATGCTGAACCCTTTACACCTATTTGCATGACCATGGCTGCTTTTTCGTGCCGCTCCCATGCGGAACATATATTTTTCAATACATCTTTTAATTCTTGTAACCTTGACATCCTTAACACCCTCCTCTAAATCTGGCATTCACATATTTGGAAACAGAAAAAGGGAGACAAATAGAAAATACCCTATTTGTCTCTCTCCCCCATTATTCATTTCAATGATTTAAATCAAAGCACTAATATCCTTTTCTGACTAAGAAAACACTTAAGAAAAGGGAGAGGGCAACAAAACATAAAAGGGCAATAAACCCGCCATTATATGAACCGCTCATTTGACTGAATAAACCGACAACCATTGGTCCAAGAGCTGCAATTAGGTAAGATACACAGCCGAAAACCCCACTGATGCTCCCCATTACCTCGGACGAAGCGACACGGTGAAGCATGGTCATGGTCAGGGCAGCTGGCATAAACAAAAGACCTATCAATAAAATGCTCAAAACGGCCGCAACTGTGCTGTTAGTAGTGAAAAGCGAGAAAAGCATGAAAACGATGATAAGCCCGCATGCCCCGCCTACAAAAATCGCTCTCTTCATGAATCGATCAGAGAGAAACCCAGCCACCATTTGTACAACAATGGCTAATGCGAATCCACCGGCATTTATAACAGCGGAATTTACAAAAGCAATCCCTTTTTCCTCTGTCAAATAACTTGGTAAAAAGGTGGAAATTCCATAATAGGCTATGGAAATGCAAGAATAAACAATCGTTAAGATCCAGAACATCTGACTCGTAAGAACCGCTTTAACATTATCTTTACTTGCGGTTGGAGTTTTCCCCACTTTTTGATTACTTTGAATATAGTTTAATTCCATTGAATTTACCGCATAATGCTTAGCCGGATTATCTCTTGTCATGATCACAAATAAAATCAAACATACGACAGATAATGCCGCAAGTATAAAGTAACTTTCCCTCCAACCATATGTGGACGCTATGATTGCTATTAGCGGAAGCCCTAGAACTGGTCCTATCGCATTTCCGTTATACCAAGTTGTCTGTGCCTTTGCTTGTTCATTTTGCGGGAACCAGCTTGAGGTTAATTTCAATGCCATTGGATAAAGGACACCTTCACCGATTCCCAATATGGCCCTGGACCATAAAATCGCACTAATGGAATCGGCCATTCCACCTAAAACCATCGCAAATGCCCATAGAGCGATCCCAATGAATCCGCTGCGCAGTGCACCTATCTTATCAACGATGAAACCCCAAGCTAATTGACCAAAAGCATAAGTCACTAAAAATATGCTGCTAAGTGTTCCTTTCACTAAGTTACCATCAATGCCCAAATCAGTTAGAAAGGGCTTGTTTGCAAGTAAAACGTTAATATTCGCCTTATCCATCATGGAAACAGTGAAAAGAACAAGCAAAGGAAAGGCCGTGAAGAACCAACGCGTATTCGTCATTTTGCTCGATGGATCATGCAGTTGTGGATTTAAATTATTCAAAAAAATCAGCCCCTATTATCATGAAATGTCGTAACGAGTGTAATCCCCTATTTACACCTTCCATTTTCATGCTCGTCTTTTCTTCTGTAATGGCATAGGGTATAATCCACCAACAAATGAATTCTGAACCGCTAATGAATTCTTTAACTTATTTCGATTTTGTACTTTTTCGTTTCAGCTTCCTTAATCCAATTACGAAGTTTACTTGGACTAATGGGCAATTGATTGATCGTGATTTCTAATGGATCGAGCGCATCAACGACAGCATTCGCTATGGCTGCAGGAGGGGAAATGGCTCCGCCTTCGCCTACTCCCTTGATACCGAGTGGATTTCTGGTAGAGAGGAATTCTTGATGGGACTTTTCAACAGACGGTATCTCCATGGAAGTCGGCAATAAATAATCCATATAAGAACCGGTCAAAAGTTGACCTTTCTCATCGTAAACGACTTCTTCATATAAAGCTGCCCCAATTCCCTGGGCTATGCCACCCTGCACTTGACCATCTACGATCATTGGATTGATGACCTTTCCTGCGTCATGAACCACACTATAACCCTTCAACTCGACAAAACCTGTTTCCTTATCCACTTCCACCATGGCAATGTGGACGGACGAAGAAAAAGTAACAGTGGGCGGAACGAAGTAATGTGTGACTTGCAGGCCAGGTTCCATTCCAACAGGCACCTTGCATCTGTTTCCTGGACGTGCCGCTTCCGAAATTTCCTTATAGGTCACACATTTTTCAGGTTCGGTCTTACCAAAGACTTTACCTTTTTCCATTTGTAAATCTGCGGTTTCAACTTCAAGCATGGCAGCTGCGACCGCCAATACTTTTTCCCTTAATTTCGCTGAAGCAACTTGAATGGCCGATCCAGCATTTACTGCACTCCGGCTTGCGTACGTTCCGGCACCAAAGGCCAAGTTTGTTGTATCCCCGACCCTTATTGTAATTTCATTTGGGCTAAGCATTAATTCATCCGCACAGATTTGGGAGAATACCGTTTCGTGACCCTGCCCCTGTGGGGATGCTCCAAGGTATGCCACAACCTGACCGGAACCATCAATGGTGACATAGGCACTTTCGAATGGACCTGCACCGGTTCCTTCTACATAAGTGGAAATGCCGACACCGACTAGTTTTCCTTGCTTCTTCAACTCTTTTTGCTGCTCTCTAAATCCTTCATAATCGACCATTTTCAAACCTTGATCCAGTGCAGCGGGATAGTCCCCGCTATCATAAATCAGCTTTGCACCATCTTTAACCAAAATCCCTTGGTCATAAGGCATATCCTCCGCTTGGATCATGTTCTTCCGCATTACTTCCACTGGATCTTTTTTCAACCTTCTAGCGACCATATCGATAATTCTATCCATTACGAAAACTACCTCTGGTCTCCCTGCTCCCCGAAATGGAACATTTGGTGTTTTATTCGTTAAGACAATCTGGCAAGTAACATCATAGTTTGGAATCTTATATGCTCCCCTTAGATGGTAGGCACTATTGTAGGCACATGTTAATCCGAAATAATTGACGGCGCCACTATCTATTATAAAGTGATCTTTAATTCCCAAAATAGTGCCGTCCCGGTTATAAGCAACCTCAACATCATGGGTTTGATCCCGTGAATGGCGGGCACTGGTCAAATGTTCTAGACGGTCTTCAATCCACTTGACAGGTCTCTTCAATAACTTGGATAGATATGGGATTATAATTTCTTCTGGGTGAACCCCACCTTTTGGTCCGAAACCACCACCTACGTCTGGTGCAGTCACCCTGATTTGCTGTTCAACCAAATCCAATAATCTAGCAATATAAGTTCTAATTTCAAAAGGAAGTTGAGTGGAAGAATAAACATGCAATTGATCGGTACGGTTTTCATAGATGGAAACGACACCCCTCGTTTCGAGCGGGTTGGAAGAAACTCTAGGCGTTTGGATTCTTGCCTTTAGAATATGATCTGCATCTTTAAGCGACTGTACAACATTCCCTGTCGTAACATGGAAATCTGACTGGACGTTATTCTGTAAGTGCTCTTGAATCAATGGTGCGCCTTTTTCCAATGACTTGAATGGATCGACAACTACTGGTAACGTTTCATATTCCACTTTTATCAAATCTGCTGCATCTTCGGCCAAATACCTGTTTTCTGCAACGACGACTGCAAGGGGTTGCCCTACATACATCACCTTATTCTTGGCCAGGACATCTTCATAACAATAATGGATAGTGGGATTGATCGCTTCCTCTAGATTGGGAGGCAAAGCACAATGTGATTCAAATTGGACAAGAGGCTTTATTATCCCATCTATATCCATTCCGGTGAGAATGGCATGCACTCCTTCCAATGCCTGAGCTTCGGAGATATCAATCTCTTTGATTGTGGCATGTGCATGTGTGCTGCGGACAAAGACTGCTTCAACCATATTTGCCATTCGGATATCTCCCACGAATTGCCCTGTACCTGTAACCAAACGATAATCTTCCTTCCGCTTAACACTTTGACCAACGTATTTTGTCATACCTGTTCCCTCCTTAATTGGACACAGTTTGGGCAGCCTGCTTCACAGCTTTAATAATGTTGGAGTAACCGGTGCATCGACATAAATTTCCTGAAATGCATTTTCTTATTTCTTCTTCACTTGGATTCGAATTTTCTTCCAGAAAACTTGAAACCGTCATCAAAAATCCCGGTGTACAAAATCCGCATTGCAGGGCATGATTATCAGAAAAAGCTTGCTGTAGGTGATTAAGTTCCCCACTCTCCTGGATAAGTGACTCCACAGTCTTGACTTCACATCCATCCGCTTGGACTGCAAGCATTAAACATGAGCGGACTGCATCACCGTTAACATGGATTGTACAAGCTCCGCAAACTCCATGTTCACAGCCAATATGTGTTCCAGTAAGTAACAAGTTCTCCCTGATAAAATCCGATAATAGCAATCTAGCGTCTACTTCCTTCGATATAACTTGTCCGTTTACTTTTAGATTTATCTTAACTCCATCCATCACATCACCCTGCCCCCTTGTGCACGAATGGTCGCTTGCTTTAAGGCACGGATGACCATCGTACCAGATAGTTCCCTTCTATATTCAGCAGTACCATGGAGATCGGATTCAGGTTCGACCATCTTCATTGTTAAATCACTTGCCTCCTTATAAATTTCTTCAGTCGGCTCCTTTCCAACCAAAAGCCTCTCCACATCCACTAAAGGTGTTGGAACGGAATTCACGCCACCAATGGCTAATTTAACCTCAGAAAAACCTCCAGCTTCATTTAACTCCACTACTGCAGCCACCTCAACCAGACCAAAATCCCCATGCCTTCTAGCCACTTCAACAAATGCCGATCCACTAGTCGGCTTTATTATCGGGAACCGAATCTCTTTAACCAATTGATCCGGCTGTAAGGATGTAAGCATATAGGTAAGGAAGAACTCTTCAGGGCTTACTATTTCTTCGCCGTTTACATCAGCAATGACTATTTCTCCTCTTAAGGCCGTTAAAACGCATGGTAACTCCGCAGATGGATCACCATGGGCGATGCTGCCACCAACAGTTCCCCGATTACGTATTTGTTCATGGCCTACCCACCGGATCGCTTCCGATAGCAATGGACACTTTTCCTTAACCAACTCGGATTTTTCTATATCCCTATGTTTCGTCAAAGCACCGATGACCAGTGATTCACCATCTTCTTGTATATAGTTCAACCCTCCAGTCCTGCCTATATCAATCAGGTATTTTGGCGTTGAAAGTCTCATATTCAATAATGGAATCAAACTTTGTCCTCCGGATAACACTTTCGCATCTTCCCCGTATTCTGATAAATAGTGCACCGCTTCCTCCAAACTCGAAGGCCGAAGGTAATTAAACGTAGCTGGTTTGATAGGAACCCCTCCATTCGTAATTCACCTTTTAAATGGGTTTGAATGACCGACTTCAAATCCTTTGATGAGTTTTTAACTGTTTCTCCATATCTTTAAAGAATTTACCTGCCATGAATTTTGCAATACCACCAATGACCCTGCTACCCACACCAGCGATCATTCCACCTATATCCGCCTTACATTCCCAAATTAATTGACAACCATCACTATCTGGAATTATTTTGCAGTCCATTTCAGCAGAAACAAAACCTGGCTTCCCGCTGCCTTCAGCATTTAAAATATACTGATAAGGCACTTCTAAATCCTTCAATTTCACCTTTCCCATATAGTCACCTTTTACAGCTGCAACACCAAGCTTAAGTTCAACATCATATTCGCCATCAGCAACTAATGAAAGGTCTTTACATCCTGGAATAGCATTCTTGAGTAATTCCGGATTATGCATGGCTTCCCAAATCACTTCTGCACTATAATCAAAGTTTATTTTTCCGGATATCTCCAATTCTCTTCGCCCCCGATTGTAAAATTTTTTAAAACCTTTTTTGCTCCAAAATAATATATCCACCTGCATACATGTATACACCTTAGTTTAAAAAATTTTCCAAGCTGCTAACTACTTTCAATAATATTAATATTCTGAATTATTTGTCAATAAGTTTTTCGTTTGTTTCTAACTATTTCACTTTCATTCACTGTACAAGGCCATGGTTGAAGTCTCCTTCCTGCCCATTGCCTTGTATATGCATTTACGGTTTTCACTTATCCAGGAAGTTAATCCACTGATTCGGTGAGAAAATGGATAGGTTCCGATTTATGACTGCAGGGGTGCATTATTCCCCATTATGTACGTGCCTAGTGCTCACACAATTGCATCAGGAACACTTCTTGATGATCAATTGGTATAGGTTTACTCATCAAAACGTTCTAGCAATTCAATAATCACTTTATAGGTCGATGTTGTATCCATATAGGCATATCGGCCTTTTCCGTTAAAAAAGTTTCCTGTCTGTATCACCGGATAGCCCATTTCTTCTAACATCTTCATTTTAGCCTCCATGTCTTTAATGACAAAAGAGATATGGTGAACACCCTCACCATATGTTTCAAGATGATCTTTCCACGTACTGGGTGATTCGCCCGGCTCGATCAATTCAATTTGAATTAACGGAGTATCGATGAACATATATTTCGAGTTTCCTTCGGTGGGCTTCCCTTTGTAAATCACGTTTGTGATTTCGGTTGAACCAGAATGTATGATGGGAGGTTTTTCAATACCCAACAACTTACAATATGCATCTGCAGCCGCATCCAGGTCTTTTACAACTAACGCAAGTTGTTCCACTTTGTTAGTCCCTAATAGCGGCTGAACGCTTGCATCTTCTGGACTTTCCCATTCCGTTTTTCTTGGCTCTACACTTTCAAGCAGTTCAACTAACGTTTTGTGATTATCTAGTGTATCCACATATACATATCGACCGTCACTTGAAGTGAATTCACCCGTTTGCAGAGCCGGGTATCCACTTTTCTCCATGATTGGCAGCCTCTTTTGGATAGAGTCTACATCAAAAGCTATATGGTGGATCCCTTCACCTACTTCATCCAGGAACTCACGCATCGTTCCTGGATTTTTATCGGGTTCTATTAGTTCAAATTGGACAGTTGGTGTATTCAGAAAAGCCAGTTTGGATTGGGATTCCGTTGGTACACCTCTAAAAGTGACTTTCGAAACAGCACTGTCACCAGTTAGAAATGGTTCTGCCTTCTTAATGCCTAGCAGTCTTGTGAAAGCTAGATTAGCAGCTTCAATATCTTTTACAACAAATGCGAGTTGATTAATATTCCTATTTCCCAATAGCGATTCAGCCATACTTATAAACCTTCTTCCCATAGTTTATTTTGTTATGAACTCAACCCAGTCCGCGAACTGACAATCCTCCATCACTGGAGATGACTTCGCCGGTAATTGCACGCGCCGCGTCCGATGCTAACAGGACATATGCAGCTACATGATCTTCGGGCATCTGTGCAAGCTGAAGAGGGTTTCTTTTTTTTATGCTATTTGCCTTCGTTTCATTATCCACGATTTTAACGAATGGACGTAGGGGAGGAATGACCGATAAAGCTGTCAGAGTGCCACCAGGCGCTACAGCATTCACCCTAATGTTAGGAGCAAGTTCAAAGGCAAGTTGGCGCATCAACCCTATTTGGGCATGCTTGCTTGCTGTGTACCAAACCCCGCCGCCATCCGGATAAAAACTAGCACCGGATACGGTGAAAATAATATTGCCATTTGATTTTTGCAGTTCTTTAAGAGCGGCTTTAGCACCGAAGAAAGATCCTTTAACGTTAATATCGATCAGAAAATCATATGCTTCGGAAAGTGCATCGGGAGTTACTTCGGCAAATTTAGCAAACCCATCAAAGACTCCTGCATTAGCAACGAAAACATCCAGCTTTCCAAATTGCTTGACAGTGGCCTGGACAGCCCTCTCATTGTCTTCATATTTGCTTACATCGCCTTGGTTAATGAGAATCTCTTCACCAAATTCCTCTTTCATTTTCTTTAGCGTTTCTATCGAGCGGCCGATAATGCTGACTTTTGCCCCTTCTTGTATAAAACGTCTAGTGACAGCCTCTCCGATACCTGAATTGCCTCCGGTAATCAACACTACTTTATCCTTTAACGCCATTGCCATTGTAACCAGCCTCCTTGTTATCTCTTTTTATCCAAGTCAATATTATACGAAGATAGCAAGATTTCTGGTATTTATCGTTGATTGATCAACAATGAATATCCGTTTGGAAAGTTTCCATTTACCTTCTTCGAAAATGAATTCATCATTTCGTTCCCCCGAAATCAAATCATGTTGAATATCCGTGCTGCGGCTTCGATAGATAAGCAGATAGCTCTTAACGACAGCCTTTTCACCTTCAACATAGTCTTTAACGCGTACATTAGAGACAAAACGCCGTGTTCTTGATGGCGGTATTTCCGCCCAAGCATAATCCGTTTTCAAACGATCCACGCGCAGTCTCAGCAGCTCAATATCATCATTAAATGTAAACATGTCCGTTGAATAATCCGGGCGTTCCACCCCTTCTTTATTAACACGTACAGGCATTTGATAACGCAAGCTCGGGTGCATTAGATCGAACCAATCATCAAATTCAATATCATCCAGTAATTGAGCTTCATCATACAGCCACTGTTCAAATTCACATTTGAGCAACATTTTCTCCACATTCATTTCCGTTCCCCCTCCCGCTTATCATTTCGTCATTAATTCCAGCCAGTACTTGTAAAAATTCCGCTGGCTCGCTTCAGTGAATTTATCATCGTAAGCAACACCAGGTCCTATAAAATCAACTGGTTCACGATGAAGACCCATTGTATAATTGTAGGTTAGATTCTTTAGGAAAGGCATTGGGCCTTGGGCTGCTTCAGTAATATCCGTAAACACTTCCGTATCATCCTGTTCGAAAATACCGGATGGGCTAAATGTCAAGATAAATGAATCTCTTGATCTATCTTTCCAATCTTGGGAGGCGTTCTTTTCCACGAGCATCCAAGCGATCACTTCCATTTTATTGTGACCGATTGGCCGCCACATTCTAATTGAAGTGTTGGAGATGAATTGGTCTTTGATTTTAGTATGGGATATTAAAAATGATAAGTTAGGGAAAACATTCCCAATCATATTCTTTAAGTTTGATAACACTTCATATTGTTCTTCAGACAAATTATTTTTAAATTCATCTTTCAATTCTTCCGGGAAAGCGAAGTCAGGGTTAGGTGTCCCTAAGTTTAGTCCATGCCCGTTTTCCGTATGGATTTGAAAACCACGCTTTGAATAGGTAGCATTGGGCACCATGCCCAGTTTTGCAATGGAACCGTGTGTGACCATCGTGTGATAGGAATCACCAACAAAGTTATCGGAACCAACTTTCCAGTTCGAATTAACAATGAATCTTTGCGGGACCCCGATAACTTCCATTTCTGCACGTCCTACGAGTATATCCAAATACCATTTAATGTCTCCAAGAAACTCTTCAAGTGGCTCTGCATCTTCATTCCAAGTTCCAAATAAAAGACCTTTATAGGATTCAAGCTTCACTTTGTGAAGGCCCATTTCCGACCGGTCAAGGGTGCCCCCATATATATCCTTTTGTAATGGAACCCCCACGAGCTCACCAGTGTTTTTAAAATTAAATCCATGGTAGGGACACGTAAATAATGACTTGTTCCCTTTATCTGCACGGCATAGTTTCATTCCGCGATGGGTGCACATATTATAAAACGCCCTGATTTCCCCTTCACCATCACGAGTAATGATGAGCGAGTAGCCAGCTAGTTCACGGGTTATGAAGTCTCCTTTGTTGGGTACCTCAGAATCATGACCGATAAAAACCCATGTTTTCAAAAACACTTTTTCATGTTCTATATCATAAACCTTTGGGTCACCAAGGAGGTATGCAGGTATAACGCCTTCCTCTGGTTTAACCGTTTCGTTCAAATAGTTAACAACTTGCTGTTTCGACATTTCTTCTAAGGATTTTTCAGTTTTAAGCATACTTTTTCTCTCCCTTCCAAGCTTTACATCATAATTCTTTAACCGATTTGAACGCTCTTTTCCTTATTTTGCAGAGTAGCCAAAACACTTAATGCCGCTAGATAACTCGTTTTCGGATTATTTGGCATCGGATCATTTTCCACTTCCAGTTTTAGTTTCCCGAACGAACCTGACGCTTCTATCAGGTGAATGTTTTTTAACACTTTTGGATCGGCAATGATTTTCACTTTCGTCTTTTCAGATCCAAGACCAGCCATAGACAGTACAATCGCAACATTAATGTTTCTCGGAAACTGTTTGATCGCTTCTGCAGCAGATCCTTCAAATAATACCGTTTCTTCTGTCACTGAAGAACCTGCTGGCAATGCATTTGGCGGTTTTCTTGTGGTGATGCAAACAGATTCAAGGCCATTCACCGCTTTTGCCGATTTAAGTACATCGAGACCTCCAATCGCACCAGACGGAAGGAGAATATTCACGTTATTAATTTTGCAAATCTGGTTTGAATGTTCTTCAAAGGCAGAATTCGCCATCACGCCTATGCTGCTTAGCAAGAGATCCTTCCCGCTTTTAAGCACTTTTAATGCATACTCTTCAGCTGCTTCAATCGTTGCAGCCTCTATGACTAAATCCACATCGGATTTAAGGAGTTCGTCGACATCACTATATGACTGTGTCCTGAATTCTTCAGCTAGTTGTGCCGCGACTTCTTCACGGCGGGCATAAATCGCAACGATTTTCCCACCTGGAAGAAGCCCGTCGTTATTAATTGCCTGAAGCAGAAACTTACCGATATTACCGCATCCGATTAAACCTAACTTCATGTAGTTTCATCCTTCCTCAATCAGCAAACCCGTATGAGTCCGCAAAGAATTCCAGCCCGCAATGCCTTGTTTCCCGAGAAACACCACTTTCTTTTAAGCCAGGGAAATCCAGAGCCAAGTCGCTGAAAACGGTATGATTATTATGGAAAACCGCACCAGCTTCAAGGCGATCTGCCATTTCGACAGCGATATCTTCATTCTCGGTCCAAACAGATGCACGCAGGGCAAACTCACTATCATTCGCTAATTTTACAGCTTCATCAATATCATTGAAAGGTAAAATTGGAATGATGGGTCCGAATTGTTCTACCCGAACCAATTCGCTCTGCTGATCGACGCCAGTAATAATGGAAGGAAGCATATAATAACCTTTATCCCAAGTTTCAGGATTCAGCTGAATTCCAGTTGTGATTATATTTCCTCCTGACTTAGCGGTACGTTCGATCAAGCCATTCACAAAGTCATATTGTGCTTTATTATTCAATGGACCCATAGTAACATCAGGCTGTATGCCATCACCGATTACCATCCGGCTAAACTCTTTGGTCAGCTTTTCCACAACCTCATCAAAACGTGATTCTTGGACGTACACTCGTTTTACAGCAGAACAGACCTGACCCGCTGCTCGTAAAATCCCCATCCTCAAACGTTTGATAGCCGCTTCATCCATATTGGCATCTTCCAAAATGATGGCAGGATCATTGCCGCCAAGTTCCATATATACTTTTTGTAGATTTCCAGCTGATTTCTGCATGATATCTTTTCCGGTTTCCGTACTTCCGACAAACGCCAATGTCCGTACGCGTGAATCGGAACATAGCGTGTCGCCGATTGCTTTTCCTGATCCAGAGACTATATTGATGACTCCAGGAGGAAAATGTTCAGCAACTACTTTTAAACAGGTCATTATCGTTAAAGGACAATTCGTTGCAGGTTTTACGACAACGGCATTGCCTGCCAAAACAGCAGGTATGACTCTTTTAAATGTTAATATCATCGGAGAATTCCACGGTGTGATTATTGCCGTGACACCTCTTGCCCTTCTTCGGATTTGGACTTTTTGATTTCCTGGGAGCACTTCAGGCTTCCACCAATCAAGTAACTCTGCTGCACAGCCCTTCATGACTTCAACACAGCGCAGTAAATCCTTTTTAGCTTCCACAAGTGTTTTGCCATTTTCACGTACAAACACTGTAACATTTTCCTCGATTACTTTTGAAAGTTCTTCTGCCGCAGTGTTCATTCGATTAGCCCGTTCCTCGATATCAGAGCGAGACCACGTTTCAAAAGCATTTTCTGCCGCTTCAATCGCGTCATTCACGATTTCTTCAGAGCATTTTGCCACCTGTCCAACTACTTCCGATGTATTTGCCGGATTTACTACATCGACTTTTTCCGTCGATTCTATCCATTCTCCATTAACTAGGTATTTTCCTGAAACCAATGGGTATGTCGAAATCATTCTCAATCCTCCTTATAGTTTTTTAGGCTTGAATGCTTCTGCAGCTCCTGGCGGTCCGCCAAATGGCTTGGCCATTGGCCCCACAGTTTCCATATCAACAACGATCATTGAAGGTTTACGTCTTTCCTTTGCCTTTTTCAGTTCGGATATGAATTCATCTCCAGAACCAATACGGACTGCATCAAAATGCATGGACTCAGCCAGTTTCACAAAATCAGGACTCAATAAATCCACGGCTACCTGCCGGCCATATGCGGCTGTTTGAATATTGCGAAGGACCCCATAGCCTGAGTCATCGAACAATACGATGATCACTGGTAAGTTTTCTTCGGCTGCTGTGACCATTTCCCCGACATTCACCATAAACCCACCGTCTCCAGCCATAAGAACGACGGTTTTATCTTGACATCCCATTTGGGCACCGATCGCAGTTGGAAGACCTTGACCAATTCCGCCGCCTGAAGCATGAATGGATGTTCTCGGTTCATAGATTTCAAATAAACGGCTGCCCCAAACGTTTGCCTGTACGGTTACGTCACGAACTAGAATGGTATCGTCAGGCAATATCTCCCTCATGCCATCTACAAATTGCTCAAAAGGTCCAAGCGTTTCCCTGAGTTGAGTGCGCACTTCATTTCTAAGCGAAAGGACTTCTTGTAAATAAGAAGGCTCCGCATGAACTGAATTTCCTTCGAGCTTTTGAATGATGGCAGCTAGCATATCTTTTGCATCGCCAACCAAACCTATTGTGGCTTTATAGTTCCGGTTAATGGCCTGCCAATCCGCATCGATCGCTATATGTTCTTCCGGCACCGGCACTTTCCAGTTGGATGTTTCATTCCCTCTAAACCTTACACCTACGCTAATCAATAAATCTGCATTTCTTAAAAACTCTTTTGTTGTTTCATATGCCGCAAAATGACCTATGCATTGTTCATGGTTTTCTGGGATCGAACCTTTTCCTGACTGACTGGTTATAACCGCTGCACCAAGGATTTCCGCCAATTTTTGCAGCTCTTGCGAAGCATTGGCACTGATGACTCCGCCTCCTGCCCATATTACAGGACGGCGTGCGCCAACCATTTTTTGCACAGCTTGTTCGGGAATAAATGGCGTTGGATTTGTTGCAGATGTTGAAGCCGGCAGCCCTTCAAGTGAAAGATCTTCTATGATCGCCGATTGATAATCAATGGGAATTTCCAGTGTAACCGGTCCCGTTGGTGCAGTTAACGCTTCTTGGATCGCCTTCCTTACTACTGCTGCAGATTGCTCAGGGTTTCTAAGCCTCACTGCATTTTTACAAGCTCCGCTCATCATTGAAAGCTGGTCTTTACACTCATGTATGTACCCTTTGCCTGTACCAAGGTAAGAAGAAGCCACCTCACCGGTAAGATGCAGAAGGGGGACACCTGCTGCCCAAGCTTCCACTAGTGAACCAGCAGCATTACCTGCCCCTGTTCCGGTACTGGTAATCACTACACCCAATTTCCCAGTGGCGCGGGCATATCCATCAGCCATATTGACGGCACCGCTTTCACCGCGTGAACAAATGAGTTTGATGCTACCTTCTCTAAGAATTGCATCATAGATGGGCATATTGTGAATACTGACAATCCCGAAAGCAGCTTCCACTCCTGCTTGAACCAGCTCCTTTACGATGGAATCGGCGGTCGTAAACTCTATTTCTTCATGTATTTTCATCGCATAATCCTACCTTTTTAATAAATTTAAAGTGCCTTTCCGATCGCTCCTGCCGTCTCAATCGTCGAACCCGCTACATAACTTGCTTTGTCTGAAGCAAGGAAAACAATGACACTGGCCACTTCTTCCGCTTCCCCTACGCGGCCGAGAGGGATATTCCGTTTTTTCGCAAGGTCTCCGTAATACTCTTCAGGGTCCATATCAGGCGCATTTTTCAATCTTCTTCGCTCCCATTGATCGGTCCGGATCAATCCAAGACTCACTGAATTAACCAATATATTGTCAAAGGCCAATTCCTGGGACAAGGTTTTGCTTAAATTAAGGAGACCAGCCCTTGCTGCTGCAGTCGCTACCATATGACGTTCAGGTTCTTTAGCAAGCGTTGCATTAATATTAATAATCCGCCCTCCTCCCCTTTTCACTAAATGAGGATGTGAAGCACGAACGGCATATATAATGGCAAAGAACTTTAACTGAATCTGTTCTTCCCACTGCTCATCCGTTATGTCAAAAAAGTGACCCATCACGCTTTGACCGGCTGCATTCACTAATATATCGATTCCACCAAACCTCTCAGCGGTACCATTAATGAAAGAATCCACATCCGATTTTGAGGTGACATCACATGTTGATGCAAAAATATCTGCCTTATCACCAAATGAGAGCAATTGACTTTGTGCACTTTCCATACGCTCTGTACTTCTGCCGCATATAGCCACTTTCGCTCCTTCAGCTAAAAACATTTCTGCTGTTTTTAATCCCACGCCCGACGTGCCGCCCATAATGACAGCAACTTTTCCTTGCAATCCTAAATCCACTCTCATCACTCCTTTTCAAAGCTTTTCCTTAAACGCTGTCCTTTAATATAGAAGAAGCTAACTACGCGCAAGAATAATGGGAGGAAATAAAAATCCTCCTCATTTTTCCGCCATGACTGAATCATCTATATGAGAATCAACCCAGCCCGGATCAGGATCTCCTCCCATTGCTTTGCGGGCTTCAGGTTTCGGCGGCCCTGCAATCCCCCACTGATCCATTAAATGCGGGACCCGTTTCCATACACGTGCTCTCCACTCAGATTCATCTTCGATCGTTTCCAGGTAACATGTATACTCCATTACAAAACCGCCTGGGTCTTGAAAATAACAGAAAATATTGTCTCCAGGCCCATGACGTCCAGGTCCCCAAAGTTCTGACAAGCCCGCTTTTCGCACATTGCTTATTCCTCGCATCAGTTCATCCACCGAATCGACTTCGTATGCGATATGATTGACTGACGCATGCTCATCTTGATTGAAGGCAATGGAGTGATGCTTCCTGTTGCACCGCAGGAATGACATTTGGTGCTCACTCCAATCAGTAACTTTAAAACCAAGTACATTCGTATAAAACTCAACGATCATATCTAAGTTCTTCGTGTTCATTACAACATGATTCAGTTTCACTGGATCAACATTTTTCTTGCTCCAAATACTCGTTTGTACTTCCACCCAAGCCGAGAGCTCAATTACGCGGTTTTCCGGATCAATAAACCGCAGGCCATAACCGGCACCTGCTTCATCCAAATATCCAGGTGGTTCAATAATTCGAACGCCCTTCGATTGTAATATCCCAGCTGCACGATCCACCGCATTTTTATCGACCATGCCAAAAGCTATATGATGCAAACCTCGTTTTTCTCCCTTGTGAAGGCTTAAAATATGATGTTCCGGTCCAGCCCCGCGGAAATAAACCGTATTCTCCTCTTCCGGAACATCCACTCTATCCAATCCCCAAACCTTTTCATAAAACTCTGCTTGATCGTCGAAATTCGGAGTTATCATGCTTATATGTCGTAAATGAGTAATCCCAAGCATTTTTTATACCTCCCATAATTTAGCCCTTTAGATAATTTGCATTGGGCCATATTTAACAATCTAATCGAAAAGGGCGCCTCATTAATTTTCATAATGCAGGTGCCCTTTTCGGCTAAATGATCAGTCTTTAATGATGGCTTCTCTTTCTTTAGAGCGTTGTTTACGCAGTTCTTCCAGGTCACTGCCTTCAGGATATGTCGGTAAGTTAGGCTTCACTGCCCCTAACATCACGAGCATGCGCGCCTCCACATCCCCGTCATTCCTAATTCCCCGATAAACACCTGGTGGGCTGCTGATACAGTCTCTCGCACTTAATTTAATTTCATGCACTTCACTGTAGCTATCCTCTTGAATTAATGCAGTGACTTCTCCCTCAAGAATGAAAAACACTTCTTCAACATCGTCGTGAAGGTGTAAAGGACCAATACATCCTGGAGGAAGCACCATTGTACTTAAAGTGAAATGTTCACCTGCAATTACATTCGTATCGTTATTGGCAGTGGCACCACGTCCGATATATCTCATCTGTGCACGTCTATAAGCGGGATCGATTTCTTCTTGGAACTTCAAGACATTCCAATCAAGCGAACGGTCTTTCAATCGGGCAACATATTTTTTTTCAAATTCCTTCACTGAAAAAGCTTCTTTTGTCATTTTAAAATTCCTCCCCTATTTGTTGTTTCTAAACCACTTTATGTTTTATAAGCAAAACAGTGTTTTGTCTATGAATTAAGTCTAAAATGAAACCGCTTCATTGTCAATGAGTTTTTAGAATATTTAAAACTATTTTTATAATCCGAACGCTCACCGCTTTGGGATAATCTTGTAACGATTAGATTTCCCTAACGAAAAAAAGTGTGGATACCCTAATGGGAGATCCACACTTTCGAAAGATATTCAATTATTAATAGATTGGCACTCAAGCATGTTCAGACATCTTCGTGTTGATACAGCTTTACCCCACTATATCCCATATAAACGGATAACTGCCGAGAAACTTCCAAAAGTTTCGGCAAGGCAATTTTATCGATGAAATCTTCCTGGTAAGCAGACTCTGTTGCCACGACATTCAAGGCAGCCAATACTTTCCCAGTCCTGTCAAAAATCGGAGCGGCAACAGAACGGATGCCAGGGTGGAATTCCCCGCTTGTCATCGAATAACCATTTTGCCGAATCAATTCCAGCTGTTTTTGAAATTCACCCGGCGCGGTGAGTGTTTTGTCTGTATAAGGAGTTAGGTTTGAGATTTTGAACATTTGCATTAGCATTTCTTTCGGTTGATATGCCAATAGTAATTTCCCATTGGCCAAAGCATGTGCCGGCAGCCGCAAACCTATGTTCACATTGACAGCGGATACACCTCTTATTGGGGCACTTCCAACATAAACAACTTCCTGTCCATCCAAAATGGACAGATGGCAGGAGGCTCCGATTTCATCACGCAAGGTCTCCATATAAGGTTGGACAATTTCCTGGAATTTCAAGCTATTCAAATAGCTGAATCCCAATTCAAGAACCTTTGGCGTTAAACTATAACGTTTGGTATGTTCATCCTGAGACAAATAACCAATATTTTGTAATGTGAATAATAAACGATACGGTACCGTTCTGCTTACTCCCAGTTGTTTTGCAATTTCTGAAAGAGATAAACTTGGCTGTACTTCATTAAAGAGCTTAATGATTTCCAACCCTCTAACCAATGAATTAGCACTATATTTCTCTTTCTCTTTTTCTTCGCTTGCCATTTGAGTATTCCCCCCGTTGTGAATAAATCTCATTTTCTCCTGACTATAACCCATTCAGTAAAGCTTTCTTCATACCTTGAAAGAAGAACTTGCAGTATATGTACATTTTTTTCTGGAAGTTCATTTGGTGAATGTTTTTGATGCATACTTCAATAGTTGCAAACCTGTTGTCTTTAGCATCCGTAACATCCCTGGATCCTGCTGATAACATCGGGACAGATATTGAAGATAGGATGTCCATTTGGTTTAAATTTGATAAAGAGAAGGAAAATGACCGGTATCCTGAGGGAAGCACTTGCGGCAATATTGTTTCGCTTCCTTCTAGACAGAAACATTTGGCGTCGGTAGCGCACTGCCCTCTGCTATGCATGTTCTTCTGATTCACGTTTCGATGGATTGTAATCTATACAGATGTTTCCGTTTACTTTCTTCCATACTAACAACAGCTGCCCCACGTGTCGCATCAGATATGATCAACGCCTTCACAACTTCCGGAATACGGCTAGTAGAATCGAGCAATTGCCGAGCAGGTATACCGACTGCAGACTAAACTTTCACGGAATTCTTTCAATATATCTGCAAACTGAGAAAAATCCTGAAATTCTTCTTTTGGATCAGAACTTTCACCGAACCCTGGTGCATCCCTATGCAATTACTCTAAATTCTTCATTCATCTGACCGAGCTGGTATCTCCTTGTTTTCCAAACCATGCAGGATAACAAGCGCTTTTCCTTATCCCTATTCCAGATAATGAATCGGGCATTCTACTAATTGGCTAATTGGCATCCCTTTCTACCCTTTACTCTTCATGTTTAAATAGAATAGTGTATATGTGTCAATTAAAGCATATTTACATATATAAAACTATTTGGAAGACCTAGCTTAATTGACGTATCGATAGAAAAGCCCAACATAACCAAAGATAACCAATTTTACAAGTAAAAACAAATAAAGAATTTTACTACATCGATATTTTCTGCCAAATCATGTTTTTTTCCATATTAAGTATTTCATATATAAAACAATATAAATGAATTATAGATTTTCCTGATTTTAAATTCAATATCAACAAGTCAGAATTTTTAATAATTTGATAATAATTAGTTTTTTTGACACAAAAGATTAAATCTACTTCCATTTTAAGTCCGTTAGAGGTCCACCCACTCATTTGATTAAATGTTTCTCAAAAAAAGTACAAAAGGATGCAACGGAGTTCGATTTTCAAATTGAAAGCGCTTATAAATTGTTTATTCCTAAAATAGAAAATTATCAAAATATTAAATTGACAATCAAATTATTTTAATTTATCGTTAAGAAAGTGAAACTTTGTTTTCCTTACAAAACATTACCGTTGTTTTTTTATCTTTCAATACTTTAAAGAAAGGCGGGATAAAGTTCTTAAATGAAAAATCTAAACTAGTACCTTTCTAAAGAGATAACCTTAAAACACTTATACTCAAGGGTAAGCGTTTTTAGGAATGCTAAAAAGCGACAAGGAGATGGTATTATGTTAAATGGGCAAAAAAGATGGTTGTATATTGCCGTTCCAATTTTTTTCTTTTGGTTTTTTGGACAAATTGATAAGGTTGGCATTTCCATCATTCAAACAGATCCAGAATTCTTACATGCACTCGGTATGACAGGCGATGACAAAAATGCAAAGATCGGTCTTCTATCTTTTGTATTCACCATTGCTTATGGAGTTTCAAACCTTTTTTGGGGCTTCATCATTGATAAATTAGGTGCCCGAAAAACAGCCATCGCTGGTTTATTCGTTTGGACACTCACGATGATTATGTCAGGCATGGCAAATTCATATGAAATGTTTTTAATCAGCAGGGTAATTCTTGGTTTTGGTGAAGGGATGATGATTCCAGTTTCCGGAAAATTCATTTCTAACTGGTTTAATAAACGCGAATTGGGCAGGGCCCAGGCATCATGGCTTACCGGAAACTATTTAGGTCCGGCAATGGGAGCCGTTGTTTTGGTGCTCGTAATATCTTTACTCCACTGGCAAGCAGCTTTCTTTATGCTTGCGGCATTCAACTTATTTATAAATATCCCGATGTTCATCTTCTTGACGCGGAATACACCAGAAGAGCACCCCCGTATAAGTAAGGAGGAATTGGCTTTCATTCGCCAAACGGATGATGAAGTGAAAGAAACCGCCACCTCCGAGAATAAGAGTTTCGCCCAAGATTATCGTTTCTGGATTGTTTGGTTCGGCATGCTCGTATGCTCTTTCTTATTTTTCGGAATCAGCATTTGGCTTCCTACCTACCTCATTGAGGCAAAAGGATTCGAAAAGGAAGGAATGTCGAGCATTACTTCAATTTCCTGGCTATTCGCTTTAGGATTTGTCTTGGCATGCGGTTTTCTGGCTGACAAAACCAGACGTCCAAGTTTGATGGCCACGATTCTATTTTCATTGACGGCTGTCTTTCTAGCTGTAGCGATCTTCATCCCCAATCCTATTTTGGCAGGACTATGTATGGGACTGGCTATGGGCTGTCAAGGCGGTGTGTTCCATCTAAGTAATATGCTCATGGTAAAATACTCAACACCTGAAACGGCAGGACGAGCCGCTGGTCTAATTGGATTCACGAATATCATGGGCGGCTTTTCGAGCTATATCATGGGATGGCTTCGTGACTTGTCTGGCGGGGACTTCAGTACGTCGATCGCCATGCTGATTTTTGCAGCCATCTTAGGTTTGGGAGCTTATTTATTCTCCATTAAGAGAGAAGCCGCAGAGCTGCGCTTATCACCTATACCTGTACAAAAGATACAAGTATGAAGCTTAAGCCCCTTGTAAAATCAGGACCAACATTTTTTTTATCACTTTGATGAACTATCCAACCCTTGAATTTTCAAGGGTTTTTTCTTGAGCTCACTTAAAAGCAAAACGGTAGAATAAAAGTTAGAAAGAGCCCATACCAGTAGGTATCGCTCTTTTTTTGCATATCCCGATAATTTTTTTTTCAATTCTCCATCTTTAGCCCGAATCATTCCTTTATTTGTATAAATATGTCGATAGTTAAAATATTCAAAAAATGATATTTTTTTGAATACCCATGTTATATTGTTAAAGGAAAAAAATACTTGTCAAGTAAGGTGAGTGTGTGAATATAGAAGTTTTAATCCTCCATTATATTCAGGAAAAACGTCAAAAGCCTAACCATGCCAATGAATTGCTGGATTATATTCAGAATGAATATGTAAACGGAAAGCTGTCGATCTTTCAATATAGAAGTCTCTGTCAGGACTTATATCTTCGAGGAGCAAAACAAACATCTTCTGGATGAAACTACACCCTTGTCACAGTCAACCTACTTCCAATTCTGAATGACTTTTGTTTCTGATTTCCGCAATCGGCCTATCTTTAAGAGCTAAGCCAGCCAGTCATTTACTTAGAGAATAAATCCCTCCCCAGTATGTTCATAACTAAATAAAAGCCTCCTTGATCTGTCTCACCCCAAGACAGACCAAGGAGGTAAATGCCACTTATTCAGACCTTTATTTTTTACTAAATGAATATATCCAAAATTAAAACCAAACCGAATGCCACGAAGGATAGTAAGGTTTCCATGACTGTCCATGTTTTGAATGTTTCTTTAACGGTTAATCCCATATATTCCTTTACTAACCAGAAACCGGCATCATTAACATGGGAAAACATAAGTGACCCTGCGCCCGTGGCAATAACGAGCAATTCTAGATTAACACCCGTCATATTGGCAACGACCGGTGAAACAATACCTGCTGCTGTGGTCAAAGCGACGGTTGCAGAACCTGTGGCAATCCGAATCAATCCTGCAACAAGGAATGCAAGAACGATTGGTGATAAAGAAATTTCTTCAGACATTGAAGCAATTGCAGTGCCAACGCCACTATCAATTAAAATTTGCTTGAATCCTCCGCCAGCACCGATAATAAGGATTATGGAAGCTAATGGCAATAAGCATTCTTCCGTCAACTTTTTAATTAGTGATTTATCCATTCCCTGTCTGTAGCCCAAGAAATAGTAAGCTGCAAAACAGGAGATTAATAGAGCGATCACTGGACTTCCGATAAATAATAAGAATTTTTCAATGGAACCCGGTATCGGCAGATAAGGCGCCACAACAGTTAAAACCATCAACAATACAGGCAAAAGGATGATGAAGAACGAAACTCCAGTGCCTGGTAAGCCACTTGATTTTGTTTCCACCCGGATCAATTCCGGTTCTCCAACAGGAATAACCCGTTTATGAATCCATTTTGCGAATAGTGGTCCCGCAATTACAGCAGTCGGGAATGCGATGATCAATGAGTACAGAAGTACGTGTCCCATATTAGCATTATAGATTCCTATAGCTGTCATGGCTCCCGGATGCGGAGGTACCAGCCCATGTACGATCGATAAACCAGCAAGTACTGGAATACCAATTAACAAGATATTCACTTTGGTTGATTTCCGAATGGAAATGACCAAAGGCAGCAATATTACTAGACCAACCTCGAAAAATACCGGAATGCCGATGATGAAACCAGATAAAAGCATGGCCCATGGCAGGTTTTTCACGCCGAATTTATTAATGAAAAAGTCAGCAACCTGCATACCAGCTCCAGAGTCGGACATCATCTTTCCTAAGATGGTCCCTAAGGCCAATATTCCAATAAGGTGACCAAGGACCGCTCCGACACCCGTTTCATAAGCTCCAACAATCTTGTCCATTGGCAGTCCAGAAAAAACCGCTAAAAATAAACTGGCTACAGTCAAGCTAATGAATGCATGCCATTTCCACCATGATACCCCCAAAATAACAATTACGATTGCTATCAGCGTGATTCCTAATAAATATAGATCCATATGTTCTCCCCACCCCTAAGAAATCGCTTACATTCAAACCAATACAATAAATGGGATTATTGTACCGGCTCGTTATATGTCACAATGTAGTTCTGTTTAGCCGTATTGTAATACCCTTCACTGTATTCCATAACATTTCCGTCCCCATCACTGGAAATCCGAATTCTTTTTAGTACTGGACTATTGTTTTCGATTTTCAGTGTTTCGCAAATGTGATCCGGAGCGATAGCAACGGCAAACTCATCTCTGAATGTTTCAAGTTTAAGGTTTTGATCTTCCAAAAAGCGGTACAAAGAATTGATTTGGACCTCTTTTATCTCTTCTTGGTTTATATCAAGTGAAACATAATGTGTAAAGTAAATATAAGGTTCATTGTCCAATAAATATATCCGTTCAATACTTATGCAATGGTCACCAAATAAAGGTTGCAGCTTAGAGTCTGAAGAAAGGTCAACATGACTTATGTTTAACACCTTTTTTAAAATGGAGTGCCCTTCCTCCACCAACAGCTCTGTGAAACGCTTTCCTTTGGAAAGTTTGACAATCGAACCATTAGCTATGACTCTAGTGCCTTTGCCGCTTTTCTTTTCAACATACCCCTCTTGCACGAGTTCTTTGATTGCATTACGGACAGTGACCTTACTTACGTTAAATTCTTCTTCCAAAAGAGGCTCAGAGGGAATGTTTGTGTCGATGGCATAAACCCCATGTAAAATACGATCCTTCAATATTTCTTTTATCTGTAAATACATCGGTCCATTTTTTCTGTTCACATTCATTCCTAATCTCCTGCCTTTTATCTCTTAATATCTTCCATTTTACCTTCCATTGCCGAGAGTATCTCCTTTTCGGTTGCCAAAGGAGTATCTCCAACGACAGTACATGCCAGCATTCCTGATACAGCCGCAAACCGAACTGTCTTTTCAGGGGAATATCCCCGCAATTCGCCATGTAAAATTCCGCTGGTGTAAGCATCGCCTGAACCTATTCTATCATATACGGAAAATGATAGGATATCGGAAAAGTAAAATGTTTCTTCCTTGTACATATACCCCCTCAACGTATGGCTATTATCACTGTTAATTGAACGATGTGTCCCTGCTATTGATTGAATATTGAATTTCTTGGCCACTTCAGGGATCAACTCAATAAGCTGCTCTTCCCTTGTGGAGCCTTCTGACTCCATTCCTAAAATATATATGGCGTCTTTCTCATTCATCATGACGATATCAGCCAAAGAAAGCATTTCTTCATAATGAGGTTTTGCGTCAGCGTAACCTCCCTCCCATAAGGAGGGGCGGTAATTGCAATCGAAACAGACTGTACCGCCTTTTTCTTTGACTTTTCTAGCCAGGACCTTCATACTTTCCCGGACATTTTCCGCCATTGCAAGCGTGATCCCGCAAAAATGGATGATATCCGTATTATCCGAAATCATATCCAGATCATAATCGGATAAGGAGGCTGTATTAAAACTGCTTTCCAGTCGATTGGAATATGTGACACGGCTCGCCCGCTGTCCAAAACCATTTTCCAAAAAGTACATCCCCATGTATTTGCCACCTCTAGAGATGAAGTTCCTTCCAATTCCTAATCGTTGCAAAGATGAAATCGCAGAATCCCCAAGCGGGTTATCCGGTAACTTTGTCACAAGATACCCATCATGTCCAAGTTTTGTCATCGCAGAAGCAACGTTTACCCCCGTGCCTGAAAAGGAGTATTGCAGAGTGTTAGCCTGTGATAGCAATTCATACCCTGGTACCTGCAAACGCATCATTACTTCCCCGAATGCCACAATTCTTTTAGGCATATTTTTCAACCAATTTTTTTGTTATGGCTAATAATTTCCGGACATCCTCCCCATTCGTTTTTCCAGTCTCTTCATCAATGATGGAAGAATAAACATGGGGAATGACTTTAGGCACTTTTGCTTGTAATGCTATTTCTAGTATGTTCTCGAAATTATTTAAATCGATTCCACCTGTTGGTTCCAAAGCAAATCCCTCTTCACCACAAGCTTTTGCTACAGCACGATATTCATCTTCATGCTTCAGGCCTTTCATCGGGAAGTATTTCAATGCATTTCCTCCCATATCACGAACTAGTGCAATGGCAGCTTTGATAGGCACAATGGCAGTTTCACTTGCACCTGCACTTACTGGACCAGTGGAGATATTCACATAACCGACTTTACCAGTTGGAGAAACAAGTGAATTTATCCAGCTATCCTTCTCACCTAAATTGGCCCTCGTAGCACCAACAGCCGGAAAAACCTGGTTAATATGACTGCCTGGATAGTATTTTGCTATTTCTGCTACAACTGCTGCCTGTCTATTATCGCCCGCGCCCAATCCTATTGAAACGGCCTCATCAATGGCATCCCCGTACTCTTTCATTGCTGTAACACCAGCTTCCACTGTTGGATAATCCTTTGAAAGTACACCAACCAATACATGTCCTTCAGCTGCTTCAAAGACTTCCACTGCATTTTCTACACTATTTGCAAGTACATTTAAGGCTACACGATCATTCAATAACCGTTTGTTTATGTTTGTCATCCTTGTTTTCCTCCTAATATGGTTCTTAATTGAGCTTCAATGACATTTATATCATCACCTTGCAATGGACGCGGATCTATATCGAAAAAGCCTTGCCGTATCCCATAATCACGTGTATAAATGGCAATATCCCCATTTCTGAGCTGCTCGTTCACTTCTTTCGCCGTTGTTTCCGTTATCAAGGGATCAATGGAAATACGTGCTCTATATATGGCACGACCTGCTTCATCCTGAACTATCGTTACTTTTACGCCATCAATGGAGTCAAGTGATGTGAGAACTTGTAAACTAGCTTTTTCTTTTTCGCTATTATCCATCTTAACAAAATACTCATCCAATGCCTGAAGCAGCCCAAAGGTAGTTTCCTTACCGACCTTCATGCTCCTTCCGATACAGTGCAATTGAACCTTTAACCATTCGATATATTTCTTTCTGCCAGCAACGATACCAGATGTGGGTCCTTCAATGGCTTTTGATCCACTATAAATCGCCAGGTCAGAAAATTGTATATATTTTTCCAAGTCCTCCTCCGCCGCTGCATCGACAATCAGAGGGATATTATTCGTTTTGGCCACTTCCCATGCTTCCTCGACCGATATCATATTTTTCTGAACAGCATGATGCGATTTTACATATAAAATGGCAGAAGTATTTTCATTTATGGCATCCGCAATATGTTCCGCCTTCCCTTCGTTTGCATACCCAACTTCAACCAATTTTCCGCCACCAAGGTAAATCATGGTTTCAACCGGTGCACCGTACTGAACGTTATGGCCTTTCAACATGATGATTTCATTCTTTTGAATGAGATCTTGATGAAGCCTTTCGCTTTTCCTTCTGTTTCCTTCAGTAACGATCGCCGCTACTGAAAGCGCAATTCCACTTGATGCTGAGTTTACGACGACCGCTGCTTCAGAATGAAGCAAATTCGCTATATGCTGTCCTGCCTTATCGGCTAAATCAGAAATTTCCACATAATTTTGCCCACCTTTTTTCATCGCGTCCATCACTGTGTCAGTAGGTGCAGAAACCCCTAATATGCTCATTCTTCCACTTGCATTGATGACTCTTTTCAAACCGTATTTAGCATTCAATGAATTCTCCATTTATAACCACTCCTTTAACAACAACTCTTTTTTCTGCCATCCTTTTTTCGCCATCGGAATCCAATAAAAGGGTCTGCTCATTCTCAATCGAGAATAAGGTTAAGTTCGCAATATCCCCAGCTGAAATCCTGCCTAGCTCTGGTTTATGCAACCAAGCTGCTGCATTGACCGTAACGGCATCTATTACTTCTTTTAATGGATAACCGAGGTACAAAAATTTTGTAAGCACATTTGCCATATTAAAAACTGGCCCATTCTCTCTGTTTTTACGATATATATCCGTACTGATCGTATTGAAGCGGATTCCCCTCTTTTTCGCTATTTCTGCAGTTTTAAAAGAAAAGCTTGCCGTTCCATGACCTACATCCAAATGAACACCACGTTCAATCGCCTTACATAACTCAGGCAGTGGCTCTTCTCTTTCATCAAATAAATTATTCGCTTTACCATTTAAGAAATGTGTAATAATGTCCTTTTCCTCAAGTAAATCAAGGACTTCCTTAATATCAGGCGGCCCTGAACCGATATGAACCATTAATGGTAAACCAGTTTCAGCCGAGAACTTCCTAGCGATTTTTAATGGCTCGACACCATTTGGACCAACCACACTTTTACTTATTCTCGCTTTAAGTCCAACGACAAAATCCCCGTACTTGGAAATTGCCTTCCTTAATTCCCCTTCGTCCAGCCATGAAATATCCGATAACTCATCAATCCTTTTCAATCCAATCCGCGAAATATTCAGAAAGGCGAAAACATTCGTTTTGGAATTTTCACAACTGCTAACCAGATCAGATATCCTATCTGCACCCGTGCTTCCCGCATCAATGACCGTCGTTACACCAGTTTTATATCCAATCTCATCAACCTCATCACCATAAGGATCGAATTCCGGGAAAGCATGTACATGCATATCAATCCATCCGCTCGAAACAAAAACTTTTTGATCATAATCTATTATCTTATCTCCTATTGCAGTTCCGGGAAGTGCGATTTCTTTAATCATCCCATTTTCCAGTATGATATCCGCTGCAGTTCCCTCTAACATCTTTACATTCTTCAGAACTAACGTATCTGTCATTTCCCTCATCCTTTTCGGTACATCCTATCGATTGCAAGTACTTTGTATACGGTTACACTGAATTGTGTGAGAATTCATTTCATTTCTCTTTACAAAAATAGATTATCATATTTTGTCGAACTAATCAATATAACGTTATAATGTTTGATTAAATTTACAGAATTTTTAATAGATCATCGCTTATTTTTCTATGTGCTCATTAGTTTCTTCCATATAGCGTGATCTCATTTAGGTTTTTAAAATTTTACTCGGCTATTCTTAAAATAAAAGGCGGGAAGAAAAACAATGTGTTTTTCTTCCCGCCTTTTATTTTTTTACGAATTGTTACAAATAACCAATGCTGTAAGTTCCTACTCTAATTATCCAGAAATAATGCTTTTAAAAACAAATTCGAAGAGATTTTAAGGGTTTGAACAGTTTGAACAATTTGAAAGTTTCTTCTGGGCACTCGCTTTCCGCCTGCGGGGTCTCCCCTAGACACACTTTTCCCGCAGGAGTCTCGCACACCCGCTCCAATCAACTTTGTTTCAAAATTTAAATAGAACCCCTTTTGTCTACAAACTGATTTATATCCTTTTTTTCTTTTTATTCAACCATATGATTAATCCAATTATTGCTATAAATAAAATTAATATGTCTATGTTGTACATAGAAAATAAATTTCGATCAGCTATTATTACTGAGGACATCCTGATTATAAAACCTAGACATATAGAAATAAGTACAATAATTACTGTTTTAAAACTTTTTTCCTCAGTTTCCATATTTATCTTGACCTCCCGTATATAGTTATATAGTATGAGATTATACCAAATATTCAAAAAAAATATAAGGTAGTGTTATGAAAATGAATAAAAAGTCCTTATTTTCAATACTAATAATAAGTTTATTAGTAGTCTCACATGTCCCCAATACATTGGCAAAAGAGAAAAATGAAACAATACCTTCATCAACAACAGTCAACCCTATTGTGGAAGTCAATTTAATAAGTGATGATTATATACAAATACAACCAACAGCAAGCATCATTGAAATGAGCAAACCTATTGCTCATCAAGCTAAACTAACAAATACCCAATTAGGAAAGATGGTAAAGGCTCATCAAAAGGGAACAACATGGTTAAGCATCGTAAGTACTCTTGTGTTTGCAGGTGGCCCAACCGCACCAGCAGGAGTAGCTACTGCACTGGCATCAGCACTCGCTGGCAGTATTCCGGAAAGCACGCTTATCATGTATCAGTCTTTGCTAGCGGTAAAAAACCAAGTTTATCTAAAATAACGTATATATATTACACTAAGTCAAATCTTTCATTTAGAAGCCCTCGTTAATTAATCTAACCCGCTCCTAGTATTACAGAGGAAATGGTGCTTTCCATAATAATAAAAACCAAGAATGCTTATTTAAAAGCATTCTTGGTCTTGTTATTTGCCGCACTTTGATTTACCTTTTTATGACAACCCCGTAATATATGTCCCGTTCCTATAATGAAAGATTTTAATTTACCTTTTTCGATCCTTTCCAATGGATTTCCCTCAAACGGTATTTTTGTAGCTTACCTGTTGCCGTTTTCGGTAAAGAATCTACGAATTCAACTTTTGTCGGTGCTTTAAAGTGGGCCATTTTTGAGCGGCAAAAGGTGATGATCTCATTTTCTGTCACTTCCGCTTTGGGGTGCAGCACAATGATTGCCTTAGGCGTTTCTCCCCATTTATCGTCTGGGATGGCAATGACCGCCGCCTCCAAAACATCTGGATGTTTATACAATATCCCTTCCACCTCTGTTGAAGAAATATTTTCTCCCCCGGAAATGATTAAATCCTTAGCCCTGTCCTGTATTTCTATATAACCATCAGGATAGGTCACTGCCAGATCCCCAGTATGAAACCAGCCATCCCTAATTGCTTCGGCCGTCTTTTCCGGATCCTTATAATATCCTTCCATAACAACATTGCCGCGAGTAATGATTTCTCCCAGTTCCTTTCCATCCCAAGCGACTGCTTTCCCATCTTGATTGACTACCATCGTTTCCCCATTGAAAACCAATTCAATACCTTGTCTTGCCTTTATTATTGCTTGTTCGTCCGCCGATTTAGCTTCAAACTCATCCTTCCACTCGTTATATAGGATGAAAGGGGAAGTTTCTGTTAATCCATATACGTGAATCATATTCAAACCAAGGATTTCTTGGGCCTTTTGTATAAGCGCTGCTGCTGGAGGAGCACCTGCTGTTGCCATCCTTGGACGCACTTTGATATTTGTTTCTTTTGCTTTAGGATCATTCACTAGCATATTTACTACAGTAGGTGCTCCACATAACAAGGTAATATTATGTTCGGCAAATAATTTGAGGATAAGAGGGGGATCAACTTTCCTTAAACATACATGTGTCCCGCCAGTAGCCGTTACCGACCATACACCTCCCCAGCCATTAGCGTGAAACATTGGCAGGGTATGCAAGTATACATCGTCATGATTCACTCCAAGGTGATAAATGAAATTAGCGGCGTTCATGTAATTCCCGCGATGGGTTAACATTACCCCTTTTGGTTTTGAAGTCGTTCCACTCGTATAATTTATAGTCAAAAGTTGATTTTCATCGATTGTAACCTCTGGCATACCTTCATCAATTGCATGCAAAATGAAATTCTCATAGTCTATTCCAGGTAAAATGGTTTCATGTCCTTCAACAGGCACGATAATGATTTTTTCCAATGAAAGTCTAGTAATGATCTTTTCGATCGGAGCGGTGAATTCTTCATCGACTATCAACATTTTTGAATCGCTATGCTTGATGATATATTCCAAATCCTCTGCAGCAAGCCTATAATTCAAAGGAACCATTACCGCTCCCATTTGACAAATGCCATAAAAACATTCCAACATATAATGCGTATTAGGCAACATCACTGCAATATGGTCGCCTTTTTCAATTCCCGAAGAATACAGTGCTTTGGAAAGTTGATCGGCCCGCTGTCCGAATTCCTTGTATGTAAACTCTTTCTCTTCATCGATGACTGCCACTTTATGAGGATAATATTTTACGGCCCTGCGCTTCCAATCCATTGGGGTTAATGGGGAAAACATTTTTACCATCTCCTTCTTTTGAGATTCTCTGCTTACAGCACCCTGCCTGGTTCGTCATGATGAGTCATTGAGAAAAAAATTTCTTAACCCTTTTAATACATATTCATTTTCCAAACATCATATCTTCTTTAATGGATTTCTCACATCATTTAAAGAATCATTGAATGACCTAACCTTTATACTCAAGGAAATGCATATTCGAATATTTTTTTAATTATTCTGATAATCCCCCCCCTAAAAACAGTGGAATTCACTGCTTTAATAAATATATAGAGCTTCTTCTTTCTATTATAATGGAAATTGTAAACGTCAGGAAGACTATATTTTATTCTCTATACGTGACGACACATGTTCGGTCAGTTTCCCAACGATTTGTTTAAGCCGTTCCGTTTCCTCTTCATTTAGGACGCTATAATAGTCACGAAAGATTTTTGCAAGACTCTTATTGATGGAATGGTAGGCTTCCATTCCACTTTCGGTGGATTGGATAAAAACGACCCGCCGATCATCCTCACTGTGTACCCTCTTAATCATTTTCTTCCGTTCAAGCCGGTCAATTAGTGCAGTTCCTGCTGCAGGTTTAATCTTCAAATGATTCGAAACATCTTTAACAGCTATGGATTCATTCAAGACTATTAATTGCAATGCGCGATACTGTACAGAAGTTAAATCATATTTAACCAATAACGGTTCCACCAATTCCTGTGAGAGGCTGCTTAGTTCCTTGATTTCTAGATGTAAATTATACAATTCACTTGAATTCATGTTTGACAATCCTTTCTTATTGACACTATCTATCTAAAACTATAACATAATTAGCGTATCAAAAAATTAACCATGCGAATTAAATTGGTTATTGATTTTTAAAGAGAGAGAGAGGCTGTCCATGTCAGCAGAACAACGCAAAAAGATCATTATCCTCATGATCAATATGTTTATAGCAATAGGAAGTTTCGGTATCATCATTCCCATTTTACCAGCATACCTGGCTTCCATTAATCAAGGCGGAACCGCCGCTGGCCTAATGATTGCCATTTTCGCAGGTGCACAACTTATTTTTTCGCCAATTGCAGGAAAATGGACTGACCAATACGGGCGCAGAAAAATGATTATTTATGGATTGGTCGGTTTGACATTATCCATGTTTATTTTTTATGCAGTAAATTCCATTTGGTTATTGTATGCTTCACGTATCATTGGCGGGATCGGAGCAGCTTTGCTTATACCCGCAATTTTTGCTTATGTAGCCGATATCACCACATTTGATCAACGCGCTAAAGGCAATAGTTTAGTATCTGCCGCCATGTCCCTGGGAATTGTAGTCGGTCCAGGAATTGGAGGTTTTTTAGCTGACTTTGGCTTGAAGTTTCCATTTTTGATTTCTGCGCTGGTATCCCTATCAGCAGTGGTATTTTCGATTTTTGTTTTAAAAGAAAGCGAAACGGCACAGGCTACTCAAACCATGGATGCAAAAACAGAAACGATGGTTCGGAAGATTGCCTTATCCGTGAAAATGCCCTATTTCATCCCACTCATCATTACTCTTGTAATGAGCTTTGGCTTAATGGCATATGAATCTGTAATTGGTCTTTATCTTGATAATCAATTCAATTCAAGTCCTAAGGACATCGCCGTCATGGTTACAGCCACCGGTATCGTCAGTGTAATAGTACAACTGTTTGTCGTCGACCGGATTGTACGGCGTTTCGGGGAAGTGAATGTGCTGAATATCTTTATCAGTGTTGCAGCAATCGGTTTCCTCCTATCACTTTTTGCTACAAGTTACCTGATTTTCTTTTTAATTTCACTTATCATCTTCCTTTCCACTTCCATCTTACGTCCAGTTCTTAACACACTGATTTCCAAGATGGCAGGCAATGAGCAGGGCTTTGCAATGGGTATGAATAATGCGTATATGAGCATCGGAAATGTGCTCGGACCCACACTTGCCGGAATGATGTATGATGTCCACATTACCTACCCGTTCATGTTGGGCCTTATCCTCTTATTCATTACTTTGATGATTACCATGGCTTGGCAAAAGCGATCTCTTCATGCAAAGGCATTATCCTAGAGCTTAAAGAGGCATTTCAAGTTTTTACCTTAATGAAACCCCCGAGTAGCAGCCGCTATTCGGGGGTTTCATTATGATTTTTATTTCCTTTCTTCTTGTAGTCGAGATTCTTCAAAACAGTATATTCGAGTAAATGTACGAACCTTACGAGTATTTGCTTCAAATTCACGAGTAAATGTACGATTCTCACGAGTATTTGCTCCAATTTCACGAGTAAATGGCTCGAATTCAAGAGTAATGCTTCAATCTCTCGAGTTTATGCTTTCACGAGTAAACTGCTAAAAACTCAAGCGCAACGCTCGAATTCATGAGTATTTGCTCCATTTGTTCCTTAAGTTAATGATTTTATTTGACCAAAATAAAAAGCGGCCTTATTTCTGAGAATAAGGCCGCTTACCATTCAGTTTTTCTCATTTCATATTGTTATAAGGGGAAAATTAATTTCATTTAATATATACGGCTTTTTTCCCTTTACTACTTTCAAAAGCCGCATCAATGATTTTAATGACCGATAACCCCTCTTGGGCAGTGACTGGAGCTTTTTTCCCGCTCAATATACTATCGGCAACTGCCTGGTAATACGTTAAATAAGATCCATGCAGTGTTTCAATGGTTTCATGTATCTCATTTTCTCCTTCAACCGTAACCAGCTTACCATAGAATTCGGGATCATCTGCACCCCAAGAGTCATTCATCGGTTTTTTCCCATCACTTAGGGCCGCCTCTTGGCAATCAAGACCGTACTTGATAAATGATCCTTTACTTCCATGCACCTGATACCGCGGTCCATTATACGGAACGATTGAGCCTGAATGCAAGATAACTCTTAGCTTTTCATATCCTAATATCACATGGAAATAATCATCCGTTTCTGCATTTATTTTTTGGGAAAATACATCTGCCCAAACGAATTGCGGCAATCCAAACAAATGCAGTGCTTGATCGATGAGATGTGATCCTAAATCATAAAGCATGCCTGATCCCGGGCCTGGTTTTTCCCTCCATCTATCCCTGACCACAGGCCTGTATCGATCATAATGGACCTGGTATGTATTGATTTCCCCAAGCACTCCATCATCCATAAGTTTTTTCACAGTCAAAAAGTCATTATCCCATCTCCGGTTATGATAGACACTTAATAGCAGATTCTTTTCCTCGGCAATCTTAATGAGCTCCTCTGCCTCCCAAGCTTCCACTACCATCGGCTTTTCGAGGATGACATGCTTCCCAGCTAACAAGCTTTGCTTGGCCATTTCATAATGCAAACCACTCGGTGTCGTAATAACAGCCAAATCAATGGACGCGTCTTCTAGAATTTCCTCTAAACTGCTTACCACTTCTACATCTTTCAAATCTTTTTGGACTTTTTCTTTATTGGAGCTGACAACTTTCGCTATTTGAAACTGCCCTAAAACACTTAGTAATGGCGCGTGAAAAGTAGCTCCTGACAATCCGTACCCAACTATGCCCACTTTAATTTTTCTCATTTTCGTTCCCACTCGCTTTCTTGTTCCTCTTAAACAATTATAAACTGATCATACGTTCTATTATATTTCATTGTCCGGGTACGTATCTCTCAAAAACTTGACAGACTGATTAATCAATTCTTTTAATACATTAATATCGATATCTGCCACTTTATTGATGTACACACACCCTTTTCCGGAAGTGTGTTTTCCAAATGCCTGTAACAATTCTTCCCTTTTTTTATCCCCTGGAGTGAAATATAAACTGATTTTAGCTTTTCGAGGGGAAAAGCCTACCAAAGGGGCATCGCCTTCGTGACCTGATTCATATTTATAATGATAGATACCGAACCCAATAATGCTCGGTCCCCACATCTTTGCCTCATAACCTGTCGTTTTGGTAAAAACATCCAACAATTCATATGCATCTTCACGCTTTTTTTGATTATCGACGTTCTCAATGAACTCAATGACACTACTGTCAGTTTCTTTGGTTTTTTGTTTATACATGACCGAAACCTCCCATACTAAAAGTTTGAAAAATGCAAAAGCTATCCCTTGCTCAAAACTTAGTACACTTTATGATGTTCTTTTAGATTGACGTGTATGTATACAGCCTTCATTACCGCTGAATTCCTAACTATTCAAATGATTGGCGGACGAGCTCCATTACTAATTCTCCAAGCTTCATGGCAAATCCTTCATTCAATACCCTTATATATTATAGAACATTGATTCGTTTTATTCTATTTTAAGAGCAGAGTTTATAAAGATAAATCTTTTGCGCGTTTAAAATCAGTACTTTATCATAAAAATCTCTACGATCAGAAAATATAATTCTGATCGTAGATTTTTAGTGTATCAGTTGCTTTAAAAAGGCAAAATGCTGTTTATCAAGACCTATTGCCGCCGAATCTTTTCAATTTCATCAGCTATGAATTGTACCTGTGTCCCTACGATGACTTGAATGCTTTGGGGACCCACGATATTGATTCCAGCAACCCCTGTTGATTTGATTTTATTCTGATCGACAGCTCCCATATTCTCCACCTCAACCCTTAATCGGGTAACGCAGTTATCTACAGAAGTTACGTTAGCGTCTCCGCCTAATCCCTCATAAATAGCGGAAGCCATTCCAAAGAATTTACTCTCATTATTCCCGCCTTGACTTTTGTCTGCTTCCGAAATCGCTCCTCCACCATCAAGCTCATCTTCTGTATCATCTTCTCTGCCGGGAGTCATTAAATTGAACCTTGTTATCAAGAATCGGAATAAGAAATAGTAGATGACAGCAAAAGCCAGTCCTTGAAGAAGTAGCATATAAGGTTCATTTGCCAATGGCAATCTTGAACTTAAAACAAAGTCAATGAATCCTGCACTAAAACCAAACCCAGCTGTCCATTGGAAAGTCGCAGCTATAGCTAACGATATTCCTGTTAATAAAGCATGCACAACAAATAGGGCTGGTGCAACAAACATGAAAGCAAATTCCAACGGTTCAGTAACGCCTGTGAAAAATGAAGCGAAACCGGCTGCGAGCATTAATGAGGCCACTTGTTTTTTCTTCCGTGATTTTGCCGAATGGTACATGGCAAGAGCCGCAGCCGGTAAACCGAACATCATGACGGGAAAGAATCCGGCTTGATACATGCCTGTGGTTCCTTTTATTCCTGTTCCAGCCCAGAATTTACCGATATCGTTAAGTCCTATTACATCGAACCAGAATACAGAGTTTAACGCATGATGTAATCCTGTTGGTATCAAAAGCCGATTGAAGAATCCATAGAGTCCTGCTCCAACAGCACCTAATTCACTTATTCCTTCCCCAAATATAACTAACCAGGAGTAGATGAGTGGCCATACGAAGAATAATATAAGAGAAACCAGTAACATGACTACCGCAGTAAGGATCGGGACAAGGCGTTTACCGCTAAAGAAAGCGAATGCATCCGGCAGTACGACCTTACTGAACCGATTATACATAGCTGCCGCTATAAGACCCGAGAGGATGCCGACAAATGCATTTTCTATTTTCTCAAATGCTGGATTTACATCTTTTGCATCAATTCCCTGCAGCATCGCTACCGAGTCCGTGGAAAGCAATGTCGTTACGACTAGATAGGCTACCAGCCCGCTCAAAGCGGCGGCTCCATCTTTTCCTTTCGACATCCCCAACGCCACTCCAACAGCAAACAAGATAGCCATATTGTCAATGATCGAAGAACCTGCTTTTATTAAGAAAGCTGCTAACGGACTTCCCGCTCCCCATCCTGCTGGATCTATCCAATAACCGATCCCCATTAAAATGGCGGCTGCCGGCAATACGGCTACTGGCAGCATTAAGGAACGTCCAATTTTTTGAAGATATTTTTTCATTCCGCTTTCCTCCTGACAATTACTGATTTAGGGCAAACCCCATATTCTATTAGACAACGGTTCCTTCCATTTTAGAACTTCATTTCATTTATAAATTTGGCTATATTCAGGAATAAAGTCTTAGCGATTTACTCCTCCTTCGAAGGTTCATAAAAAAAAGAAAAGTCCATCCGGACTTTTCTTTTTCCACTTATTTATAGAGTAGGTAATTTTTGCGAACCTTTTTAAAAGCATCCTGCTTTACTTGATATTCTTTCATGATTTCATTTACAGATGAACCTTCTTCAATTCTTGACATTACCCAGCCATTGCCAATCAATAAATTGAAATTATTGGCTGCAAGGAATTCGAAATCACCAGGATATAGGTCCTGAATGGTCTTGATGATGTGAAGTCCAGTTGGGACAGCCTTGAACTCCTCTCTATCAGTTATATAAATTTCCACTCCGTGGCTAAGTTTACCTGCATGTTTTGAAAATGTAGGTGTAAAGGAGGCTGCCCTGAACTTTACACCAGGTAACCTTAATGCATTTAATTTCCCAGCAAGCTCATCACTGTTTATATAAGGAGCACCAATCAACTCGAATGGTTTAGTCGTTCCTCTGCCTTCCGAGACATTCGTTCCCTCGATCAAACCTGTAGCCGGATATACGAACGTAGTGGAAACTGTCGGCATATTCGGTGACGGCAAGACAAACGGGAGACCAGTATCGTCATAATCCATATCTCGCTTCCAGCCTTTCATCTTGATGACTCTTAGATCAGCACCAATTTTAAATTCCTTATTGAACAAAGTCGCGAGTTCCCCAACAGTCATCCCATGCTTAAGCGGTATTGGGTACAAACCAACAAATGATGAGAATTCAGGTTCAAGTACCGGCCCATCTACCGACTCCCCGCCTTGTGGATTCGGCCGGTCCAGCACGATAAAGGGGATATCATTTTCTTTGGCTGCTTCCATTGCATAAGCCATCGTGTAGATATAAGTGTAATAGCGTGTTCCGACATCCTGGATATCAAAAACAAGGACCTCAACATCCTTTAACATTTCTGGCGTCGGTTTTTTCGTTTTGCCATATAAGCTATAAACGGGCAACCCTGTTTTTTCATCAATATAATATTCAACGCTTGCACCAGCTTGCGCATCTCCGCGCACTCCATGTTCAGGACCGAATAACGCTGTCAAATTAATATCCGGATCATCATTAAGTAGATCGACGATGCTGGTTAATTTTGAATCTATGCCAGTTGGATTCGTAATCAAGCCGACTTTCTTTCCGCTTAACACGTTCTTTTCATCTTTTAATAGAACTTCAATACCGGGACTGACCTTTTGTTTTTTCTTCTCTTTAACAGCGGTTACACTTTTTGAGAAAACGATTCCGAAAGTCAACAAACAAATGGTAAATAGGATTATCATTCTTTTCAAATTGCTTCCCTCCCTATTTTTTAAAGGGTCTTCCTGATTTAATATCTATTCCATATCCAAATTTATAAAGGCTTTCATTGGGCTTAGTTACTGATGGTATATCGACCGGCAACGTGCCTTTAGGTTTTGATTCTCCAAAAATGGTCGAGATGCCTGCCGGGATATTTGGCTGTCTATAACGCCCATTCGAATACCCTTTGAACCCGTAAACAGCAAGAACCGCTTTCGCTTCTTCAAAGTTTGCAACATCATAAGGGTTTCTTAAACTCATTAAAACAAATTCTTTATCTTTCTTCTTAGCATGATTCATGACCGCTCTAGGGAAGGCTGTTGCCCACTTCGACGAATCTTGAATGCTATCATCTATCACTCCATCATTGACAGCCGGATCGTTTTTGACAATATAGGAACCAGTTATGACAAAGTCCGTTTCATCAATGAGTCTGGCCACTTGATCTGTAAATGACTTTCCTGAAAAACTCATACCCGTTATTTGGACTTTCTTTATTTTCTTTTTATCAGCTAATTCGCTGATGCTCCTGGACATGGATTCAACTTGGTCATCAAAAGGAGCAATAATTAAAACTTTATCATTTTTCTTAGGTTTGAAAGGCAATGTTTTGTCTTCATTTTTCAATAGAGTGATGGCATCCTCCGCGATTTTCTTTTCTTTTTTCAAATGATCTTCATTCCCGACCACTTGAAGCGCGGTTTCGATTTTTTTATCGATCGGAGTATCATCAGGGTTTAATATCCCTCTTTTCACTTTCAGTTCAAGTATCCTCGTTACAGATTGATTGACTTGACCTAGAGGAATTTCCCCGCTTTCCACTGCTGCCTTCACTGCATTGAATACAGAGGTTATATTCTTTTCCATTTGAAGCGAATTAACCTGTGCAGGCATCAATGCAATATCAACACCAGATTTCAGAGCAAGGACCACAGCTTCTTCCTGTCCGAAGTTGTCCGCTATTGCTTTCATATTCAAAGCATCTGTAACCACAACACCGTCAAAACCCATTTCTTCACGTAATAGACCCGTGATGACCTTATGTGACAACGTTGCAGGAACCATAATTTCTTGACCGTCTTTTTTACTGATATACGTAGTGTCATCGAATGCAGGAAATTGAACATGTGCAGTCATCATCATATCAACTCCAGCATCGATGGCTCTTTGGAAAGGAACCAACTCGATGGAACGCAAACGTTCTTTATCATGAGAAACAAGGGGGAGACCATAATGACTATCGACTGCTGTATCTCCGTGACCGGGGAAATGCTTGGTCGTAGCTATCATGTTCTGATTTTGCAATCCTTTTATCGTCTGAATGCCAAGCTTTGATACAAGTTCCGGATCAGAACTGAAGGAACGAACACCAATGACAGGATTTCCGGGATTATTATTGACATCGACAGACGGCCCGAAATTGACATTTATGCCAAGTGACGACAGTTCCTTGCCAATGATTTCTCCAGATTGATAAGCGTAACTCTCATTTCTGGCTGCACCAAGTGCCATATTACCAGGAAGGTTCGTTCCAGTTTGAAGGCGAGTCACGATTCCTCCTTCCTGATCAATCGTTATGAACAGCGGAAGATCCGGGCTTGCCATCTGCAAACCATCGGTGAGCCGAACCGTTTGTTCGGTATCGACTACATTCTCAGCAAACAGAATCACACCGCCAAGATGATATTTTTTAATGATGCTTGCAACTTCTGAGTTCATTTCAATAAAACCGGTTGCCTTCACTTCTCCTTGTTTTTGCCAATTACGAAAATCCGGCATGAGCATTTGACCGACCTTTTCATCGATTGTCATGTTCTCTACGATTTCCGGAATATCCGATTCTGATTTTTCTTTCTCTGATCCCTTTGCTGTCGCATTCCCTCCCAGAATAGATAAAACTAAGAATAATGCGATTCCAGCAGGGGCACATATCCTTTTTATCATTTAGGCTTCCTCCCTTGTATACTTTTTAGTTCTGCTAGCAACAATTCCATATCCGCTTCCATGAAGGGGTAAAAATGAATGGAAATGAACTATATAGATCCTATAAAGAAATCAAGGCAGCATTGGGAATCCCAGCAGCCGCCTCTTTTTACAAGCCTTCATGAAATATATCCATTTATAATTGATTCATAGAGCCCAATTGGTCACTCATTTATAAGTTTTATCGTTTGACCAGGCTTTAGAAGGGACAGCAAGGGAATATCTTCTTCTATAACTCGCCCTATCACATTAACTCGGTGATTTGCACCTAGGTCTCTCTTGCAAATTTGAACCTCTCCCCGATATCTTCCGTAAGCATCATTGTCCATCGTTATGGATCCAAGGCTGCGTGCAACTGTATTACTCGGCTCAACATTTTCTGTAACCCGTGTATTCTGCAGCCGGAAAACATCTTGAGAAACATCTGGCCTCAATTTATACTGACCGCTTTGTAAGAGGTTGGATTCCATTCGAACAGTTAGAATATTTAGATTTTTATAAGCAGTCAGATTCTCAAGCAGATTATTCTCCGTTCCTTGATCTCCAACGTAAACTCCTTCCACATGCTGAAATAGCTCAATACCGGCAGCGTAAGGATTCATCAACCTGTGTTTTTCAAGCGTGGGAAGGCCTTCATGAAGAGGACCGCGTTTACTTCCTGCACCCGGGATGAAAGCAAAGATCGGTATGCCGTATTTCTTGAACATTCGATTTTGATCATGAAAGAATTCTTCCTCAAGTCCCGTTTCAAGCCTTGGATAAAAGTTGTGCCAAGCTATCAACCTTTCCGGTTCCACACCTCCCTCAAGCACGGCTAAAAGTTCATCTTCATTCAACGTACTTGCATTTAGTGAGAGTGAAAACACCTTCGATAAAGATATGATCATTTCGTTATCAAACCCATCATCAAGGCGAATACCTTTAATACCTAATGGCCATAAATCCGTAAATTTGCTAATCCCCAAATGATCAAGCGTATTTAATGAGACATCTGCATGGATTTCCATTCCATAGGCCTCTGAAAGCTTTAAAAGCTTGATCATCCTCTTCACGAGATCACCCTTTTCTTCAGGAATATGCAGCGAGGTAAATGCTTTCTTCACTCCCAGGTTAGCTGCATGGATGATTTGTGTTTCTGCATGCGGATCTTGTAGATAAAAAGAGATTCCGATCACTTGAATTCAACCGCCATTTCATCTTTGAATCCAAACAGATACGTAAAAATAAATCCTGCTATATAGGAAATGAACAACCCAGCTAGGAACAGTCCGATTTGGTTTGGATGAACTAAAAAGGTAAGCGGCAGTCCGGACACACCGATGGACGACGTTGCAATTCCGAATTGAGCTTGGAATGCTCCACCTACTCCTGCACCTAAGCATGCAGTTAAGAAAGGCCGGCCCAATGGCAGGGTCACTCCAAATATAAGGGGTTCACCGATACCAAGCATCCCGGAAGGAAGGCCTCCTCCGATAGCTCTCTTCAAACTTGCTTTCTTCGTTTTCATATAGATGGCAAATGCCGCTCCCACTTGGCCCGCGCCACCCATTGCCAAAATGGGAAGCAGTGGATCATCGCCAATCGAATTGATCAATTCTAGATGGACAGGCGTTAAACCTTGATGTAAACCAGTAATGACTAGAGGGAGGAAGGCCGCACCAAGCACGAATCCCGCTACAACACCACCGAAATCCAATACATTCAATAACCCAGTAGTAATGGCATCCGATAAAAACCCTCCTACCGGCATAAATACAATGTAAGTGACAATTCCAGTAATGAGTAAAGCGATGGTTGGCGTCAAAATGATATCCAGTGATTGAGGAATGAATTTCCTGACCTGTTTTTCCACCAAGGCTATGAAAATAGCGGCAAAGAGGACTCCTATCAACCCACCGCGGCCAGGGAGCAAATTTTCACCGAACAATGAAATGTCGCCGACGGCAGGGTTAATGACCAAGATACCTGCCAGTGCACCAAGTGCAGGTGATCCACCGTATTCTTTTGCTGCATTGGTACCAACCAAAATCCCCAAGTAGGCAAACAGCCCCGATCCGATAACGGTTAAAATGATGGCTAATTGCGATTCTGCTGCAAGCCAGCCCGCTTGAACGATTGCTTTTGTAATACCGGTAATCAAACCTGATGCCACTAAGGCGGGAATTAAAGGGATGAAAATACTTGCAATCCTGCGTAAAAAAAGTTTAAACGGTTTTGCGTTTTTCCTATCAATCTCTGATTTATTCTTCGAGGCTACTTCTTTTAAGTTCAAATCGCCAGAAGCTTCCTCCAGAAGCTTTTCAAATTCTGTATGAACCTTGTTCACCACGCCTGGCCCGAGGACGATTTGTATCGTTTCCTCTTCAATGACGCCAAAAACGCCTTCCGTATTTTTTATATCTTCAATTTTTACTTTCGAACGATCGATTGGCAGTACCCTTAGTCTGGTCATACAATGTGCAGCATCGGCAACATTGGATGCCCCACCCAATTTCCCCAATAACTCTTCTGCTAAACTGGCGTACTTATCCCCCTTACTCATTCAAAAGCCCCCTTTGTCAAATCTCGTATTAGTCATTTATATCGATCTGTCATCGATTTAATGGCAGACCTGGTGTTATCAATATATTGGACAGTCTCTTCATATTGCTCTGAAGCCATCCCCAAAAACAAAATGTCAATCATATATAATTGCGCCAATCGTGAAGATGTTGCTGCACTTCGAAACGGTGCTTCGTTCGAAAAGGATGTATACAGTGTGGCATCACACAAAGAGGATACCGTTGTTTGACCAAAATGAGTCAGCCCGATCGTTTTTACCCCACGTTCTTTTGCCAGCTTCAGTATATTGACAACTTCTGGTGTTTCCCCTGAGAATGAAATGGCAAAAACGATGTCATTTTCATCTGCATTTGCAATCAGGGTTGCAACTAAATGCATATCTGTAAAAGCCGTTGCCCCTTTATTGATGCGAAGTAATTTTTGCTGAGCGTCAGCAGCAACTATATTCGAAGCACCCACACCGCAAAAGTGGACGGTTTTAGCTTCCAGCATCAGCGTTATTGCATGTTTGAGATTATCGTGATCGATGATTTCAGATGTGTCCCGGATGGTCTGAATCGAATTACTCGTTGTTTTCTCCACAATCCGATACAGTGATTCGGACGGCTCGATATCCCGGTAGCCCTGTTCAACGGTCTTCATCAAATCTCCAGCAATCCTTATTTTCAGATCTTGAAAACCTTTTATTCCAAGCGATTTACACAACCTAATAACAGCAGCCCCGCTTGTTTGGGCAGACGTACTTAATTCCTGTACAGTGCTGTTCACAACTTCATGAGGATTCTGAAGAATATATTCTGCTAGTTTTTGTTCTGATTGCGGCAGCTTGCTCAACATCGTCTGTATGATGGATAATCCTCCTGTAGCCATTGCTTCCCTCCTTAATCTTCATAGATCGAGATGGCTTTTCTGACATCTCCATCCGTATTTTCCAATAACTCAATTGCTTTTTCATAATCTGTTGCCGTTGAGATCATGACAATCGCTGGTTTAACTTGATTATTTGCCTTTTCAAGCGTATTCAAAGCTTGATCATAGTCAGCATTCGTTACAGTTTCTATGATGCTAATTGCACGGTCCTTCAGTTTTTGATTACTTACATTTACATCAACCATCAGATTTTCATAGACTTTTCCCAACCGGATCATGGTTGCCGTTGAGATCATATTGAGTACCATTTTATGTGCGGTTGCCGCTTTCATTCTCGTGGATCCTGTTAACACTTCCGGTCCGACCACCACTTCAATCCCTATATCAGCTGCTTCCGTGATGCTCGCGTTTTTATTGCATGATAAAGCCACCGCTTTAGCCCCAACTTTTCTGGCATAACGTAAAGCGCCCCTCACATAAGGGGTGCGGCCGCTTGCCGCAATGCCTATTACCGTATCATTTGCTGTAAGGTCCACGTCAATTAAATCACATTCCCCATACTCTTCTTTATCCTCTGCTCCTTCAACAGCCCGAACAAACGCCTTTTCCCCTCCTGCGATTATTCCCAGCACCCTATCAGGTGGTGTGCTGAAAGTCGGGGGACATTCCACTGCATCCAGAACACCGAGTCTTCCGCTCGTTCCTGCTCCGATGTATATGAGTCTCCCTCCTTTTTTTAACGATTCGCAAGCCCATTCAACTACCGTTTCAATCTCTGGCAATACCTCCTGAACCGCTGCTGCCACTTTAAAATCTTCCTTATTGATTGCAGAAATGATTTCCATCGTATTTACACTGTCGATATTCATCGTCTTTTCGTTCCGTAATTCAGTCGTTAATGAACGCAAATGTTCTTCCATAGACAATTAAATCCTCCTATATCAATCACTTAAATATAATTTCATTTTTTAATAGAAATTAATGAAATTATATTTCATATTATATTCAATGATAGCGTTTTCATTACTCGGATACAAGATATTTTTGTAAGATTTGTTAATTAGCATTTTTCTTTCCTCAAAACCCCAATGCCGGATTTAAATTAAATTTGCATCCATAGCCGCTTTCTGCGTGTGCCAATATTTTACCCAAAGGAGCCTACTAATTTTGGTGAATTTACACCCCAAGATTTACTCAACAATAAAAAACGTGTACCGTCACCTATGATTAGGAACGATACACGAACAAGTAATTTAACAAAATGCTAAACTAGTATACTACGCCAGAAATGGAACACCTGCAACCCTTTACCCAGTTAACGGACAGGGACTACTTTCCCGTTTTCTACTGCACCGACTACAATACTTGATGCAAATCCTCCATTTTCATCAATCGAGGGAATATCGTATATTTTTTGGTCTGGCCCTATATTTGAAAGTCCATCTTGCATATGTTTACGGATGGCCTTGGCATCATCAACGCTGCCTGCAGATTTCATCGCTTCCACAAACGCATACATGGCGATATAATTCAAACCTACTTCGGAGCTTGGATCTTCTTTATAATTTTTTTGATACTTCTCAACGAAAGCAGGCACTGCTTCTTCATCTGAGTCCATCAGTGGCAGAACGCCAATCGAGCCTTCCAATGTTTCATATGACCCTGCAATACGCTTCATTTGATCCAGCTTTGCTTGATCCATGATGATGAAACCGCCTTTAAATCCTAGCTCCCGAGCTTGCTTCGCTACTTTTGCCGTAGGTTCCGAAGCACCACCGATAAATAGCACATCAGGATCTTTTTTCAAGGCATTTGTTACAATCGTAAAGAAATCGGTTTCTTTGGCGAAATCAATCGAGGAATTATAAACGACTTTTCCGCCTTGTTTTTCCCAATTTGGGAGCACCGCTTCCGTCCAGTCTTTACCGTATTGCGAAGATGTTGGCAAAGCGGCAATTTTCTTGCCGAAATGTTCCATTGCATATGTTGTAAAAGGTTCGATATACCCCTCGTAATTCGGTGGAATTCGAACGGTTAATGAATTTCCGCTCTTGGTCACTGCCGGTTCACTTGTATATGCACCAATGATGAATTCCTCTTGTTCATTAAAAACCTGAAGTGCCAGCACACCTCCGCTATGAGGCGTGAAAATGATCGGCGTATCATATTCCTGAATTAATCGTTTAGCATTCGAGCCTGTTTCATTAGGTAAGTATTTATCATCCAACGAGACTAAATTCAGCGTGTAATTCTTACCATCTACTTCAAACCCACCAGCATCGTTAATTTCATTGACGGCCATTTCGACACCATTCAATGTCCGTTTCCCATATAACGCTGCTGCCCCGCTTAAAGGACCGCTAAAACCGATGTTAACGACATTTTCACTTTTTCCTTTACTGCCACTGCTTGACACAGGGCTATCCCCTTTATTGCACCCGGTCAAAACAGTGATGATTAGCAGGAGAAAGACAAATAATACTTTCAGTTTTTTCATAAAAATCCCCCATTCAATTTTTTCAGGCCCCAATATACGCTTTCCTTACTTCATCATTGGCTAATAACTCACTTGCTGTTCCTTGAACGACAATTTCCCCATTTTCAAAAACATATCCTTTATCTGCAATGCTGAGGGCAGCATTCGCGTTTTGTTCAGCAAGCAGGACCGTGATTCCTTCGCGGTTTATTTCTTCAATGACTTGAAACATTTGTTCGACAATAAGTGGAGCAAGTCCCACAGAAGGCTCATCAAGCATTAACAATTTCGGTTTCGACATCAAAGCCCTTCCAATTGCGAGCATTTGCTGTTGGCCGCCGCTCAGGCTTCCCGCTTCATCATGATGCTTTTCTTTTAAAATCGGGAATAAGTGATAGACGTACTCCAAGGAATCCTTGATCTCCGCTTTCTTCTTTCGATGCACATAAGCACCCATCCTCAGATTTTCCTGGACGGTCATCTGTGGAAACAGTTTACGTCCTTCGGCACACTGAACTATTCCCTCCTGAACATTCTTATCCGGGGCACGGCCGCCTATGGGCATGCCCAGAAAATGAATTTCCCCCTTGGACAGCTTACTGATTCCGCTTATGGAACGAAAAGTCGTGCTTTTTCCTGCCCCATTAGCTCCTAACAAAACAACGATCTCTCCCTTAGCAACTTCGATATTCACATGTTTTATCGCAGTGAAACTCCCATATTTTACGGCGACATCGGTTAACTTAAGCACTGGCACTACCTCCCAAATAGGCTTTAATCACCGCTTCATTTCCGCGGATTTCCTTAGGTGTGCCCTCGGCAATTTTTTCTCCGTAATTAAGGACCATGATGTGATCCGCCAAGTTCATGATCATATGCATTTTGTGTTCGATTAAACAAACGGTCAGTCCCAATCGATTTAATTTTTTAATCAGTTCTGTCAAGCCTTCCGTTTCATCCGGGTTGATTCCTGCCGCAGGTTCATCAAGAAAGATAATTTCCGGTTCCGTCGCAAGGGCAAGGGCAATGGCTGTCCTTTTCTTTTCCTCCTGCGAGATGCTGGAGACCATTCTGTCAGCCGATTCCGTCAATCCAACTATTTCAAGCACCTCCATTGCCTTATCCCTGCATGCCGCTTCCTCCCGTTTTAAACGTTTTGTCCTTAGAATCGCATCCACCAAATTGGATTTGGTTCGCAGTCTATGTCCGACAATGACATTATCCAACACGGTCGATTGATCAAAAAGGCTTGTCGTTTGAAAGGTTCTTGAAATTCCAAGCCCCGCTATTTCATTGGCAGGCAGTTTTGTGATATCAATCCCTTTAAAAAGGACCGTCCCTGAAGTTGGTCGATGAAAGCCACTGATCAAGTTGAAAAAAGTGGATTTCCCTGCACCATTTGGTCCGATAATTGCATTGATTCTACCTTTTTCAATCGTAAAATCCACATTATTGACGGCCGCCAATCCACCAAACCGTTTTGTCAAATTCTTTGTTTCGATAAGCAAATTCATCCCTCCTCCGCTTTTATGTGCATTTCATTTCTCACCCCGGGCAGCTTATTATCTTTTCGCTTTCTTTGCCAATCAAAGAAGGCCCCTGCGATTCCTCGCGGATAAAAGATGATGATCACCGTAAGCAATGGCCCGAATATCAACATTCGGTATTCTTGAAGGAATTGCAGATTCTGCGAAAGGATTACTAACAGTAATGTTCCTACCAACGGACCCGAAAGTGTCCCGATTCCACCAACCAATAAATACATTAATAGATCAAACATTATGGCTGTTGATCCGATATCAGGTCCAATGAACCGTATGAATGACGCATACAAGGCACCTGCCAGACCTGCAAAAAATGTAGATAGGACAAATGCTGTTAACTTATTCTTCATTGTGGATATACCTATCGTTTGTGCAAGGTCCTCGCTGTTTCTGATAGCCATATACGTTCTGCCGGTCAATGAGCGGATAATTCGATACACGATTAAAATCACTGCAAGCAGGAAAATGAGGACTAGATAATATTGGGATGCTGCCGTATCGAAAGTAATCGGGCCTATATTCCCAGGAGCAGGGATACCGATCAATCCCCTAACCCCCTCTGTAAGACCCTCCCATTTATCGATGACCAGATATATGATGTAACCCACACATAGAGTATAAATCGCGAAAAAGTGTTCCTTTGTCCTCAGCGCGATCAATCCGATTAAAAATCCAATTGCACATGTGATTAAACATGCACATACAAGTGCCAGCCAAAAGTTCATTCCTGCTTTTACCGTCAGCAGCCCAAGTGAATATGCTCCAATGGCAAAAAATCCAGCATGTGCAAGCGAGAGATATCCGGTATACCCTGATAATAAATTGATTCCATAAACAGCTATCGCCCAGATGAACGAAAGTGTCAGCATATGGAGATAATAGTCGTTTTGCGCGATAAAGGGGAATGAAAAAGCAAAGATGATAAGAGCAATAATCGCATTTCTTTTCGTTAATATCCTCACGCTACCTCTCCCCCTTGGCAAAAAGACCTGTTGGTTTCACTGTTAAAATTACGACTAATAGAATGAATGCAATGATGTCTTTATAATCATTTGAAATATAAGTTGCGCCCAGGCTCTCACTGAAACCTAGGATATATCCGCCTACGATCGCCCCCGGGATGCTCCCCATCCCGCCCAATATGATAATGACGAATGCTTTTAGGATGACTAAATGCCCCATGCCGGGAAAAACAAGGTTAATCGGTGATGCAAGGGATGAAGCGATGGCTGCTAATCCACCCGATATCATGAAGGTAAGCATTGCTACTTTATTAATGTTGATTCCCACTAATGACGCACCTTCACGGCTTTGGGACATCGCTATTATCGTTGAACCGGTATAAGTTTTCTTTAGGAAAAGGTAAAGTAAAACCATCACTGCGATAGCTGACACGATGATCAATAATCGCTGAAGTGTGAACGTCAGGCCCATGATATTGACCACTTGGCCGTATGGAGAAGTCATTGTATGGAAGTCGGCACCCCAGACAAATTGGGCAAAAGCTTCAAGAAAAAGGAGAATTCCGATTGCGGCGATCTTATCATGCAATGGAGGTGCCTCCCTTAACAGGCGGAACACGAAACGTTCCAAAAGGACTCCCAACAAACCAACAACGATAATGGATACGAACATGGCAATCCAGTAATTGACCCCATATAATGTCATCATTGACAACGTGATATATCCACCCAACATATATAGGGCACCGTGGGCAAAGTTCGGGATATGCAAAATTCCATATACTAGCGTCAATCCCAGGGCAACAAGACTATATACGCTGCCAATCGTCAAACCATTAAAAAGCTGCTGGATCAAAATTTCCATTTACTTCCTCCTTGAAAATTATTGAATTTCACTTTGCTTTTCTTTCCCTGGCCTACAATCCTGTCCATATTTGAAACTGCGACGAAAAACATTTTCAATTATTTCCTCACAGGCTCAACCTCTCGGGAGGAACAGTAATTTAGACGATCAATTAAATAGGAATTGTTTGTTTTATGTCCCTATATTCTCTTCACAGAGATACCAAAGGAGGAGCTGATAAACCCTCGGTTTGTTGTTAGCGCTTTCATTTCAATGACCACTTAATTCAATTGGATATCATCATAGTTTCATTGACTCTAATTAAGGATTAAGTGGTGTGTTGACAAGCATATGCTGTTTTTAGGGATAGCCAATGATTCATCTTCTCTTTGTAACGGTTTACCTATGGTAATCTTCTGGTTCGTTCACCCCTTTCACCTCGCACCTTCTATAGGAGGTTTATTCCGTAGATTAATTTCCTGTTTATAAATGCAAGTGCCGTGCCAAACATTAAATCACCGTCAATAAGGCTATTCACCAGTCTGGGAATTCATTAATGAATTATAAAAAACAAAAGCATCGGTTCCATACGGGATGTCCTTCATTCACTATTGACTGAAAAAATCATTTCTGAATTAATAAAGAATTTGATTTAACATAAAGTTACAATGGACTAATTAAGACATAAGCAAAAGTAAGAAGATTACCAATAAATGGTAATCCCCTTACTTACCTATTCTTTTCCACTGACCTTTAATCGATATTTTTTAAGTTTCCTCACTATTGTTGCCTGACTGGAATCAAGGGCTTCTGCGATTTCATATGTAGTGTGGTAGGTTTGAGCCGCTTTCGTCAAGATTTCCTTTTCGGCTCTTTCCACCGCTTCTTTTAAAGTTTGGGTAGCATTGAGGTTCGGCTGATTCCGATTTTCCGGCTGATATTCTTCCGGAAGGTCATTAATCGATAATATTTGATTATCCGTCAGCACGACGAGCCTTTCCACTATATTAATCAATTCACGGACATTTCCTGGCCAATCATGTTGATAAAAATATTCTTTTAACCTCGAATCTATTTCTTTTGAAAATTTATATTGTTCATTTGCCTTTGTTAAAAATAAGTCAGTCAATGCCAAGATATCCTCTCTTCTTTCCCTTAGAGGAGGAATCGTAATCGGAATGACATTCAGCCTATAAAAGAGGTCTTCACGAAAATCACCCGATTTGACCATTTCCGATAGATTTCGGTTCGTGGCTGCTATTATGCGAACATCTATTTTCTTTGGCTTTGTACCTCCGATTCTTTGAATCTCCCTTTCCTGAAGGGCCCGAAGCAGCTTCACTTGAAGTTGCAGGGGAAGCTCACCGACTTCATCCAAGAATAAGATACCACTCTCTGCGAGTTCAAACATCCCTGGTTTGCCTTTTTGATTGGCTCCGGTAAATGCCCCTCCTTCATATCCAAAGAGCTCGGATTCCAATAAATCAGCGGGAATTGCCCCACAATTTATTTTGATGAAATCTCCTTTTTTAGATCTGATGCTCCGATTATAAATATTGCGGGCAAGGACATCCTTTCCAACACCCGTTTCTCCCAGAATGAGTACGGTCGCATCAATATCCGATATTCTTTCAGCAATCTCATAAATCATTTTCATTTTATCACTGACAAATACGACTCCATCCTTGCTTGTTATCTTCCGCAGTTTTTCTATTTCCTGCTTATATTGATTATTCAGTTCATTAACTTTCGTCAACTCATGCATCAGTTCATTTAAATCAGATAAATCCCTTATATTCGTAACGACTTGCTCTATTTCCCCTTTTGCATTAAAAACGGGACTTCCTGTAATCAATGTTTCCTTTCCAGCAAAATTATCCTGTACGACTGATACCGTTCGTCTCAGCTTCACTACCTTATGCGTCACCGAAGCATTCAAGATGCCGCGTTTAATCAATTGGTCCACCGATTTGCCGATATAATACTCTTTTGGTATGCCAGTGATCCGTTCAATTGCCGAATTGGTATAAAGCGTGATTCCATCTTGATCGGTGATGTATATCCCATCATAGGAATTTTCGATAATGGCATCCAGTGCGCGATTCAATTTATCCGTTTCATGAGCATCAATCAATAAATCGTCCAAAAATTGTGTTTCACTGCCTATATATAGAATATTGTCAGTATCCATTTGTTTCATTAATAGAAATAAATACCGTTTATCATGCAGCCTTGCAGCTGCAAGCCTTTTATTATCGAGAAATTGCCACTCATCGAATTGTTCGGTTAGTGTATTATTACCATTCTGACTTAACGATTGATTAAAATAGTTGCCCCAATCCTTTATCCGATTTGCAGAATCCACGACCAGTGCAGGAAAGGTCCACTCTTTGAGCAAATTAATCTGAGAATCCTGTTTCACTTGATTCAATACTATTCACCGCCGCAAAAAGAATTCTTTTTAAGTACAATTCTGGATAAATTTCGAAACTCCTTTAAAATTGTCGAATTTCGCTCCTAAAAAAAGTAGTGATGAAATAATTTTCATCACTACAGACTTTAATCAAATTAAAAGAAGATCAGTTTGCCTACAGTTTTTTCCCTTAAAAAATTCGAATGGATTTTAGAAATCCACTCCCTTTCCGCCGACTGTCTGCCAAGCCGCATCAAAGCAAGCGTCTGTGGGGTCTTGGCTAGCCAGTTATTCGGCAGGAGTGTCGCGAATTTGTTCAATCTAGAGAGGGTTTCAGAACAGAAAAAACCTTGTTTTAAATTCATGGTTCGGGATGAGACCATCAGTAAGTCTTAAAAATAACCTCTCCACTGATCGCTTCCTTACCTGACTGGTTAGTGGCCGCTACATTGAAAAAATATCTATTCCCAGTTTTTTCTTTTAGATCCGCTTGAAGAGTTATGACATCATTCAAGAAAACCATACCTTTGAAACGAATCTTGTATTCTTCGATAAATCCAATTTCATAAAGATTACTGAAAAGCTTTGCGAGGTTTCCCATCGTCCACATTCCATGTGCGATGATACCGGGAAGACCAGCATTTTTTGCTTCCTCATCAATCGTATGAATGGGATTGAAATCACCTGATGCGCCGGCATATTTAATGAGGTCCAATCGCGTTACAGGTGCAAGCTCGATTGAATGTAACGAGTCACCAATATGAAGTTCGGTTAATGTCGTCACTTACTCATCACCATCCTTCTGATCGTTTCATTTATAATGACAAGCTGTTCAGCAGTGAAGACAATTTCCCCATTCGCATCCGTCCCATAATTTTTAAAGGCTAAAAATCCCATTTCCCCTTGTTTCCCTTTTTTCTCATAATAGTCTTTCACTTCCGTATAACAGGTGATTTCTTCCCCTACCTTCATCGGCCTGTTATAGCGATATATCTGCTCACCGTGAATCAACCCTTTATTCGGGAGATGTAAGCTTTCAATCGTCCCAAAATCAAAGACCCTTGGGAAAGTTGGTGGAGCGATATTCGTTCCGTACCTTGATTGCCTGCCTATTTCTTCATCAATGAAAATCGGGTGGGGATCACCAATCGATAATGCGAATTTTTTAACGGCTCCGCGTTCAACTATATTTTTAACGGGGGTGGATCGTTTTCCAATACTTTCGTTGAACATAACATCCCGCCTTTTCCCTTAATTTTTTGGACCGCCCGCAACATATAAAACCTGCCCACTAATGAATGAGGAAGCTTCATCGGCAAAGAATGCAACAGCATGAGCAATATCACTTGGCAAACCGCTTCTGGCAACAGGAATACTGTTTGCCCTATCCTGGATGAATTGCTCAAAACTCACTCCCACCCGCCTAGCTGTTTCTTTCGTCATTTCGGTTTCGATAAAACCTGGTGCTACCGAATTAGCCGTTATCCCATATTTTCCAAGTTCAATCGCTAGTGTTTTGGTTAACCCTTGAAGCCCAGCTTTAGCGGCTGAATAATTAGCCTGCCCGCGGTTCCCGAGAGCCGAAGTGGATGATATATTGATGATTCTTCCGTATTTATTTGCCACCATATGCTTCTGGGCAGCACGTACTGCATTGAAAGTACCTTTTAAATGCACATCCATTACCGTCTGCCAATCTGAATCGGTCATTTTAAAAAGTAGATTATCTCGGATGACCCCAGCATTATTCACGAGAATATCGAGCGATCCGAATGTGTCGGCTATTTCTTTTATGGATGCTTCCACCTCTTCGGAATTGACCACATTCGCCACTTTGGTGAAAATGGTATAACCCTTATCCCTTAATTCATTTCCAGTTGATGTCAAAACCTCTTCGTTGATATCGATAATCGCTACGTTTGCGCCTTCACTGGCAAATAGTTCGACGATCGCCCGGCCAATCCCTCTGCTTCCACCTGTAACTAAAGCCGTTTTCCCTGAAAATCTCCCTGTCATAATCGTTTCCTCCTAATCTATTATAAGAATTGTCCTAATTTAACATGCCCCTTAATCAAATTTCGGGAAATGATCATACGCTGTATTTCATCCGTACCATCATAAATCCTCCAAAGCCTAGCCTCGCGGTACCAACGTTCGATTGGAAGCTCCTTCGTATAGCCCATGCCACCGTGTATCTGCAATACGCGATCAACGACCCTATTCCCCATATTGGCTCCATAGAGTTTAGCCATTGAAGCTAAATGGCGATTGTCTTCTCCATTATCAAGTGTAAAAGCCGCATTCAATACAAGCCATCTTGCAGCTTCGATCTCTACAGCCGAATCAGCTATCTGCCATTGAATGGCCTGGCGCTCAGCGATCGGTTTACCGAATGTGACTCGTTCTTTAGCGTATTCTATAGCCATTTGCAGCAATCTTTCTGCAGAACCGACAGCGCGTGCGCCCACGATCCATCTTGCAAAACCAATCCATTCCAAGCCTAGTTTATAACCGCCATGCACTTCCCCTAAGATGTTTTCTTCGGGTACCCGGACATTATCAAAAACTAAACCGGCCGGTCCCCATTCTCCCATCGTATTGATATACTCTGATCTCCAGCCCATATCACGGTCTACAATGAAACAGGTTACCCCTTCCGTTCCGGTTGCTTGATGACGTTCTTTGTCGGTTACAGCAATGACCATGACGAAATCGGCATCATTTCCTCCTGTAATGAAAGTTTTTTCACCGTTAAGCACCCATTCGTTCCCTTCTTTTACTGCCGTCATTTTAATATTTCGCGTATCTGACCCAGCCCCCGGCTCCGTCATGGCAAAACAGGACTTTTTCTCACCATTAATCGTAGGGATCAGATATTTCTGTTTCTGTTCTTCATTTGCATAATAAAGTATGTTATCAGCCGAACCTCCAAAACTGAATGGTACAAACGTTTTTGATACTTCCATCAAGACAATTGCCATCATAAGCTGCCCTAAGTCTGCCCCGCCAAATTCCTCCGGAGTATTGATGCCCCAAAACCCAGCATTTTTTGCTTTTTCCTGTAAATCTTTCAATGTCCCCTCTGGCAAACTAGGTTTTCCTGCCATTTCATTGCGAAGCACTTCATTTTCTAAGGGAATCAATTCATTTTCCACGAATTTGCGTATTGTTTTTTGTACCATTTTTTGTTCATCTGATAGTCGTAAATCCATTTTAATCCCTCCGCTTTCCAATTAGACTAGTTTTGATATTTTCTCTTCAATTGTCCGGTAATGATATTTTTTTGGATTTCGGACGTGCCTTCATATATTCTAGTGATTCGAGCATCCCGATAGAAACGTTCAACTGGATAATCCTTCATGTATCCCATCCCGCCATGAATCTGAACGGCCTTATCAGCGACACGATTATATACTTCCGAACCATACAACTTAAGCATTGCCGCTTCTTTAATGATTTTTTCTTTCTGATCGACCATCCATGCAACCCGGTATGTGAATGAGCGAAGTGCTTCTATTTCCATTGCCATCTCGGCAATCATATGGGATACGGCTTGATGATCAATGATCGGGACATTGAATTGTTCACGTTCTGTGGCATATTTAGTAGATAGATCGAGCAGGTATTGACAGGAACCCAAATTACGTGCAGCAAGGCCTGCCCGGCCATTTGCAAGGATTTTCAATGCATTTACATACCCTTGGCCGACGTCCCCCAGTACATTTTCAGCCGGAACTTCGCAATCTTCAAAAACCAATTCGGCCGAATGTGAGCCTCGAAGACCCATCTTCCTTTCCAGGCTACCAACTCTAAAACCTGGAAAATCTTTTTCTACTATGAATGAGGTGATTCCTTTTGCCCCTTTATCTTTGTCCGTTACGGCCATAACTGTAAAAATATCTGCTACATCTGCATTCGTTATATAATGCTTAGTTCCATTTAGAATATATTTATCGCCATTTTTGACAGCGGTCATTTTGAGATTCGTAGCATGGGATCCCGCAGCAGGCTCAGTTAAAGCAAAAGCGCCAATTCTATTACCGCTTGCCATATCTGGTAGATACTTTTCCTTTTGCATTTCATTGCCCATTTCAACTATCCCTACCGTCCCTATACCGGTGTGAGCCCCAATCAGAGTGGTATATCCATTATGTGTTTTGCCTATTTCCTCATATAAAGCACATTTTCCCACCATCCCGATTCCGAGCCCTCCATACCTTTCCGGGATACTAAGTCCGAATAGCCCGATTTCCTTCGATAAATTTATAATGGATTCTGGGATATGATCTTCATCCTCTATCTGCATGGAAAATGGATCGATTTGCTCTTCGATAAACTGGCGTATATTTTCTTTTAATAGCAGGATGTCTTCATCTAAGCGAAAGTCCATTTGCATTCACCCTTTATCTGCGAATTAGTTGTTAACGCTTTCATATTTTATCCGAATAAGCGATATGTTTTTCTTGAAGTTTGCGTTTTAAGATTTTACCGACCGCCGTCTTCGGAAGTTCACTTTCAAATGTGATTGCTTTTGGAACTTTAAATGCAGCGAGCTGCCTTCGGCAATAATCCTTCAATTCGTTTTCAGTTATCCTTTCACTTGGTTTTAGAACTACCGCAGCATGTACCGTTTCACCGCGATATTGATCGGGAACGCCAAAGACGGCAGCTTCCAGAACCTTAGGATGGCTGTATAGAATATCTTCAATTTCAATTGGATAAATATTGAATCCGCCTGCGATGATCATCTCTTTCTTCCGTCCCACAATGTAAAAGAAGCCATCTTCATCCATCTTGGCAATATCACCAGTATGCAGCCATCCGTTTTGAATCGTCTGCTGCGTCTCTTCAGGCATGCCCCAATAACCTTTCATTACCTGTGGTCCCTTTATGACCAATTCACCTGGTGTATCAACCAAGAGGGCTGGCTCTCCTGTAATACTGTCAATTATGGCGGCATCAGTATTTTGTATAGGAACCCCGATACTTCCTGGTTTTTGCAGGCCGCTAACTGGATTCCGGTGCGTGACTGGTGACGCCTCGGACAGACCATAGCCCTCTGCAATCTTTGTTCCACTCAATTCGTTAAACCTTGACAATACATTCAATGGCAATGGTGACGAACCCGAAACGCAAGATTTCAATGTATGCAAATCAAATGGATGGGACTGGTAATATTGTAATAAAGCAATATACATCGTCGGGACCCCCGGAAAAATAGTCGGTTTAATATTATTGATTAAATCGACGATCTCCGTCACCTCAAACCGGGATACAAGAATTAATTCCCCGCCATTATAAAACGTCAGGTTCATCCCTGAAGTCATACCGTAAACATGAAATAATGGGGAAACGCCAAGTACCCTTTCCTTCCCCTTTTGAGTATTGATTCTTGAAGTGGCTGCACTTTGCAGCGTATTGGCTACGATATTACGATGGGTTAGCATCGCCCCTTTAGAACGTCCTGTCGTTCCTCCTGTATATTGGAGGACGGCAACATCTTCGGCAGGTTCAATCTCCACTGTGAAATCCGCCTCTGTTACTGATAGTAGCTTTTTTGTCATTTCACATTTGCCCTTTTCCAGCGACACGCTCAACACCTTTTCAACATCGGTTTCAGCTATAACGGCTTCAACTATTGGCAATAAATCGTCGAGCACAATGATGTGCCTTGCACCTGAATCTTTCAAGACATGTATTAATTCGTTCGCCTTATACATTGGATTGATTTGGACAACAATGGCTCCATTCAAAAGAGTTCCAAAAAACCCAATTGGATATTGGGGACAATTAGGAAGCATAAGAGCCACACGATCTCCCTTTCTAATACCTTCATCAGCAAGCAAGCGGGCACATCTTTTCACTAACTTCCCCAGCTCTGAATATGTATACCTTTGCTCCATGAACGTAACCGCTGTTTTATCCGAATATTGTTCGACTGATTGATAAAATAGTTCTGTCAAAGACATTTCAGGAATATCAATCTCTATTGGATTTCCTTTCGGGATATGCTTTTTCCAAGGTCTATCCATTGGCCCTCCCCTTTCTTCATTCAAAAAAATAAAGAAGTCATACTAACAACATGCAAGGAGTGTGCCAAAAACAAATCGTTATATTACGTTGAATCAATTAATGGTGAAATTCAAAATTGAATTATTTGCTGCGCTCTTGATGATATTAGGTTCATAATACTAGGATTTAAATTTGACTCAATAAGTCATTTTTGAATTGAGAAATTGCTTTCGTAAAACAACTCAACTTTTAGTTCGGGGCATGTGGGGATTATTTTCTTGAAGGATATAACTGGTCATTTATAGGAAAATAAAACGGGATGCTGATTAAGATCAGCATCCCGTTCAAAAAATGATTCACTGCTCTATGGCAGAGTCATCTTCCAATGATATTTTCCATAATTCTTTCGCTTTTCCACTAACCGTTTCATCAAAAACAAATGAACCATTCGTATATCGATCATGATTTTTTAATGAAGCGGCATGAATCGTTTCAATGGTTCCCTTTTCAGAAAGAATGAATAAACTGTCGGTTTTGTTAATAATATCGAAACCAATGACCCTATGAGGATTCGATTTCAATTCCCTCAAGACCACGACACCGCGTTTTGCCCGGCTCGTTTTTTCAAACTCGGTTAATTTCATTTTCTTTATGGCCCCACGCTGTGTAACGATAAAGATCGATTCTTTACTATCCTTGGCCAAAACCTTTCCGCCAATGACATAGTCATTTTCTTTCAAATTAATCCCTTTGACTCCTGCTGCCCGGACACCGACAACACTTACTTCTTCTTCATCAAACCATAAACCATATCCGTTATGAGTGACTAGGAAAAGGTCAGCCTGTCCATCGGTATGATGGACATCGACCAATTCATCGTCACCTTTTAAATTAACACCAACCAGCGGTTTTGAATGACGCTGGGCTTTATAGGAAGCTAATTCTGTCTTTTTCACCATACCATTTTTCGTGATGAACACTAAGAATTCCGGCAGGGTAAAATCTTTGATTGGAATCGCTTTTATGATTTGTTCTTCCCTGTCTATTGGAATGATGTTCGCGATATGCTGACCGGTTTCCTTCCAGCGAATATCAGGAAGCTGATGAACTGGACAATAGAGGTAGTTCCCTTTGGATGTGAACAGCAACAGGACATCTGTTGTATTCATCTCCAGTCTCTGGAGCATGCGATCGGAATCCTTCATGCCAAAATCAAGACCGCCTGATGCTGCATAAGATCGTAACGATGTCCGTTTGACATAGCCTTCTTTCGTCACGGTAACCATCACGTCTTCACTTGCAATCAAGACTTCAAGATTGATTTTGATTTCTTCAATTTCTTTTTCGATTTTGGAACGCCGTCCGTCATCAAAGCCCTTTTTAATGAATCGAAGTTCTTTTTTAATTACTTGAAGAAGAACTTTTTCACTGCCAAGAATCTTTGTCAATTCCTCAATTTTGTTCTTCAATTCCGCTGCCTCTGCTTCAAGTGCTGTTATATCCGTATTCGTCAGCCTATATAACTGCAAGGAGACAATGGCTTCAGCTTGCGCTTCTGTAAAAGCGAATTTAGCAATGAGGTTATCTTTAGCATTCCGTTTGTCTTTAGATGCCCGGATAACAGCGATGACTTCATCTAATATGGATAAAGCCTTCACTAAACCATCGACGATATGTGCCCTGTCATGAGCTTTTTGCAACTCATAACGTGAACGATTCACGATTACCTCTTTACGGTGTTCGATATATGCATCGAGCATTTTTGGCAGGCTCATCAATGTTGGCCGTTTTTTATAAATCGCGACCATATTGAAATTGTATGCAATTTGGAGATCGGAATTTTTGTATAAATAATGCAGGACTCCATTTGCATCTGCTTCTTTTTTCAGTTCGATGACAATGCGCAGTCCTGTACGGTCGGTTTCATCCCTTACTTCGGCGATACCTTCCACTTTCCTGTCTAGACGGAACTCATCCATTTTCTTAACAAGGTTGGCTTTATTGACTTCATATGGGATTTCAGTGATGACGATTTGCTGTTTGCCGCCCCGAATCGTTTCCACTTCCGCCAACCCGCGAATGATTATTTTCCCTTTACCTGTTTCATAGGCCTTACGAATGCCTTCAATTCCTTGAATTATACCGCCAGTAGGAAAATCCGGCCCTTTAATGACCGTCATTAAATCAGCTACTGTCGCTTCCGGCTTATCGATTCGCATAATGGCAGCATCAATGACTTCACCTAGTTGATGTGGCGGGATTTCAGTAGCATAGCCGGCTGAAATTCCTGTAGAGCCGTTTACAAGCAGGTTAGGGAACATTGCAGGCAATACAATGGGTTCTTCTGAAGTATCATCAAAGTTCGGTACAAAATCGACCGTCCTTTTTTCAATATCCCGCAGCATCTCGGAGGCAATTGATGAAAGCCTTGCTTCCGTATAACGCATCGCAGCAGGCGGATCACCATCAATACTACCATTGTTTCCGTGCATTTGGACCATGACCTTCCGCAGCTTCCAGTCTTGGCTCATTCTAACCATTGCCTCATAAACGGATGAATCTCCGTGAGGGTGATAGTTACCAATTACATTACCGACCGTTTTTGCGGATTTCCTAAATCCTTTTTCCTGAGTATTTCCTTCGACATGCATCGCATACAATATCCTGCGCTGTACCGGTTTTAAACCGTCCCTTGCATCAGGTAGTGCCCGATCTTGGATAATATATTTACTATAACGCCCGAAACGGTCACCAATTACCTCTTCAAGCGGCAAATCACGAAATGTTTCTTCAAATACCATCGTTATTGACCTCCTCTTCAATCGACATATTTTCATTATCTAAAATATTCGATTCCTCTTCGAGACCAAAAGCGACATTGGCTTCAATCCACTTACGACGCGGTTCAACCTTATCTCCCATCAACGTTGTCACACGTCTTTCCGCACGGGCACCGTCATCGATCTTCACACGTATCAATGTCCTTGTTTCCGGGTTCATGGTGGTATCCCATAATTGATCGGCATTCATCTCACCCAGCCCTTTATAGCGCTGAATCATATAGCCTTTCCCCACCTTGTCTATCGCTCCCTGAAGTTCCTCGTCGCTCCAAGCATATTCAATAACTTCTTTCTTCCCGGTCCCTTTACTCACTTTATATAAAGGGGGCAAGGCAATGTAAACCTTTCCTGACTCTATTAACGGCTTCATATAGCGATAAAAGAAAGTCAGCAGCAGCACTTGGATATGGGCCCCATCCGTATCGGCATCAGTCATGATGATAACTTTATCATAGTTGGTGTCCGGCGTATTGAACTCCGCCCCGACACCCCCGCCGATGGCATGGATGATCGTATTTATTTCCTCGTTTTTAAAAATATCCGCTAGTTTTGCCTTTTCCGTATTGATAACTTTACCACGTAATGGCAGGACTGCTTGGAAACGGCGATCGCGCCCTTGTTTAGCGGATCCCCCAGCAGAGTCCCCTTCTACAAGATACAATTCATTCCGTTCGGGATTTTTCGATTGAGCCGGTGTTAATTTCCCAGAAAGGATGGCATCGGATTTTTTCCGTTTCTTCCCGCTTCTTGCGTCTTCACGAGCTTTGCGCGCCGCTTCCCTTGCTTGGAAAGCTTTAATCGCTTTTTTAACCAATAATGTACTGGTGGTCGGATCTTCTTCAAAAAAGTAGGCTAAGTGCTCTGATACGATGGAATCGACTGCAGAACGGGCTTCACTGGTTCCAAGCTTGCTCTTGGTTTGTCCTTCGAATTGAAGAAGTTCTTCAGGGATACGTACAGAAATGATTGAAGACAAGCCTTCACGTATATCGGTACCTTCGAGGTTTTTATCTTTTTCCTTCAATAGCCCCATTTTTCTGGCATAATCATTAAATGCCCGTGTCATGGCCGTTTTTGCGCCAATCTCATGGGTGCCTCCGTCTTTCGTTCTAACGTTATTTACAAAGCTTAAAATATTTTCTGAATAACCATCATTGAATTGAAAAGCGAGATCTACTTCTATCCCATTTTGTTCCCCTTCCAAGCTGACTACACTATGAAGGGTCTCTTTTTCTTCATTTAAGTAATCCACAAACGCCTCAATTCCATTTTCATAATGAAAAGTTTCGTTATGGTCGTTACGTTCATCCGTCAATTCTATCTTCATGCCTTTTAAAAGAAAAGCCGATTCGCGAAGACGCTCACATAAGATATCATAATTAAAAGTCGTCACCGAAAATATTTTCGGGTCAGGCTTGAAGTGGATTTTGGTCCCAGCTTGATTGGTTTTACCGATTTTCTCCAGAGTGGTTTCTGGCTTTCCGCCATTGAAAAAACGTTGTTCGTAAATGAATCCGTCCCTTTTGATCGTCACGACAAGCCATTCAGACAACGCGTTAACGACCGAAGCACCGACTCCATGTAGGCCTCCACTCGTTTTATATCCGCCTTGTCCAAATTTACCTCCAGCATGAAGAATCGTCAAAATGACTTCAGGCGTCGGTTTACCCAATTTATGCATGCCAATAGGCATTCCACGCCCTTTATCTGACACACTTACACTGTTATCTTTATGTATTTTCACACTTATTTGGTCTCCATATCCAGCTAAAGCCTCATCTACGGAGTTATCTACAATCTCGTACACTAAATGATGAAGTCCGCGTGCATCAGTACTGCCGATATACATACCGGGACGTTTTCTGACCGCTTCGAGTCCTTCCAGTACCTGAATTGCATCATCATTGTACTCGATTGTTTTTACTTTCTTTGCCACAGAAATTCCCCTTTCCTTACTAAACACAATTTCCGGGCCAAATCATACTGCAATGAAATGACTCACTAGCTTAACAAATACATTCATACGTTAATATCATATAAAAAGTATAATACTTTCACGAACAAAGAACAAGTGTTCTATTTTTTTCGTCCCTTTTATTAGCGTTAGCATCTTTGATTGGAACATGAAAACGTATCATAGCTACCATTCTAATTGTAGCGGTAAATTTTCATTTGGCAAATATACTTTTATTATTTTAATCAAATTAAGCCTTAATGGCATAAATTTGCCCGATCGCTCAATGCCCGCTATGGCTGCATTTTAGTTTTTCTCCGGGGAGATACAGCGATACCTTAAAAAAAGAGCGGGAGTTCCGCTCTTCATTTTACTTAGTAAGGGCGTGTTCGACTTTTATGCATCGATTCATGATGACAGTATATCCTTTTTCTTTCAAAAAATTATAGGCTTCTTCATTTTCCACCCCTAGCTGCGCCCAAAAGATATCTGCATCGATTTCTGCAAATTCCTTGGCTATCTCGGGAAGGAACTCTGAACGGCGAAAAACATTGACGATATCGACGTGCCCTTCAATATCTTTCAGGGCTTTAACTGCCTTGACACCCAGCACTTCAGATACAGCAGGGTTTACCGGGATGATTTCATAACCGCTTTCCTGCATGGCCTTAGATACCATATAAGAAGTGCGTTCAGGGTTGTTAGATAAACCAACGATAGCGATGCGCTTCGATTTTTTCAACATCTTTCCCATTTCTTCTCTGCTTGGATTTTCTATCATTCTTTTCCATCCCCTTTATAATAAAATGTAATATTTGAATATAGAGTATTCCTTAAGCTGGTTATTACCATTATTAAGAAAAACCATTATACAAGAAAGAATAAGTTTCGAAAAGACATGACTCACTTAACTGCCTTTATGTTCATACAGACTACCACGTATTGTAACAATTTATACAAGGAGGCATCCTTCATTTTTATATTTACGAAAATAAGGAAGCCTAAACCTTTTATCCTCTATGAACTTAACGTATATCAAAAGATGTAAGTTCATCAAGGAAAATTCATTTTTTCAGTGGATTTTTTTTTGGACAGCCGTACCATTTTGTCACGAAAATGTTACAATAAGAGAAGCTTAACAGGTATTTTAAGGCTGTTTTAAGCTATTTCTACTCGTTTATTTTTGAAAAAGGGAATAATCGTCCCTAAAACGTGTTAAAAAAAGAAGATTTTTCTTTAAAGAAAGGGTAATAGAATGCTTACATTTATCACTATACTGGCTGCCTACCTGATCGGTTCGATTCCTTCCGGTTTAATAATTGGTAAAACCTTTTACAAAATCGACATTCGGGAGCATGGCAGTAAAAATCTGGGCGGGACAAATACCTTCAGGACACTTGGTGTCAAGGCAGGTCTAACCGTTACTATCATGGATATACTTAAGGGTACCCTAGCAACTTTTCTGCCGTATATGCTAGGCGTGGACATGCATTTATTGCTAGCCGGAGTTATTGCGGTAGTCGGTCATATGTTTCCCATTTTTGCAAACTTTCGGGGCGGAAAAGCGGTGGCAACTTCTGCTGGTGTCATTCTTGCTTATGAACCATGGTTTTTTGTCTTTGCCGTCATCATTTTCTTTATATCCTTATACATATCCAAATATGTCTCGCTTTCATCCATGATTGCTTGTCTGCTTGCTCTCATATACAGTTTAGTTTTTCATATTGATGACCCGCCGCTCATTATTGTAATCAGTATAATAACGATCTTCATTTTTTACCGGCATCGCGCAAACATTAAGCGGATTATCGATAAAACTGAACCGAAGGTAAAGTGGTTGTAAGAACATGCGCATATCCAAGTGAAAATAGGCCCGTATGCATGGGCCTATTTTCCATTCTACAATTCATTTGCCGTGTTATTCAGGATACCTGCATGCCTCGAAACCTTTTCAGTAGCGTTTCCGATTTCCTGGATGATTGACACTAATCCTTGAATAGTCATTTCCATTTCTGTAGAATCCGTTATATTCCCTTTGATAACTCCGATTATTTCATTAAAGGAATTTTCTGTTAACTCCGATTCTTTCTCGCCTGCTTGAACCACTTCCTTGACCCTTAGGACAGAATCAACAACATCTTTCATATATTCATTTGATGTTTGCACGATTGCATCTATTTCAGCTATCGACTTTTTAGTCTGTTCAGCAAGTTTCCTGACCTCATTCGAAACAACTGCAAATCCATTACCATGTTCACCTGCACGTGCAGCCTCGATGGCTGAGTTCAATGATAGTAAATTTGTCTGGTCGGCTATTCCTTGTACAAGCTTAACAAACTCGGTAATGCTTAAGAAGGATTGGTTTAATAAAACGATCTTTTCATCAACATTTTTCATGAAAATAACAAGGTTTTGTATCTTTTCCGTTAAGATCTGCATACGATTCTGCCCCTCTTCAGCCAATGTTTTTGAACGAAGTGATAGTTCAGCGCGCGTTGCGATCTGCGTTTTGACATATTGCCCGTTTACTATCAATTGCTTAACGGAAGCCTCCGTTTCTTCACTTAAATTCAGGACTTCTTCACTAACTAACGAGATTTTCCTTCTCACTTCCTCTTTTATTTCCTTATAATGATTTTCCCTAGCTTTTAAATTTTCCACTTCATATGCCTCAAGGACTAACTGCTGTTCGAGATTGAGTATTTTTCCTATCGCTGATATTAATGCCATCTGCTCTTCTTCATTTCTGCTTTGTTCAAAGACAATTCTTTGCATGTAATTCTGTACATTTTGAAAACCGGATGAATACCACCGGGGCTGTAATCCAATTCGATAATGGGTCTTCGCCACCTTCGTCCGCAATTCAACAAAATCATCGTCAATCACACCATTGAATAAAGATAGCATATGAGTAATTAACGTTTTCCTCAATTTTCCCACTGTGCTGTGCTCCGTGATTATCCCTTTCAATTCAGGTACCTGCAGAATCGTTTGATAAAAGGTATCAACAACTCTCTCAACCTGGGGTTCGATTGCCTCTCTAAAAGCATGGATCAGCTTTAAATCGAATTCGGTTAAATCGATGATATTCACCTGAAGTTTCACCTGTTCACTGCTTACGTCCAATATGCCATCTGTTACTTTAGCTTTTTGAAACCAGATTGCTTTTTCCGGCCTTCCTTTTATGAAAATCCCCATATCCCACTCCCCCTAATTTTGTAATTAACGTTAAAGCTAACCCAAGATTTACCACCAATCCGATATGATTCTTTATATCCACTTAATTTAAAATAAATAAGATCTAATATAAAAAATGATCCTTTCAGACTACTCATATTTTTATTTTGGCCTCATTTTAATTCTTTTGTCAAGGTAAAAGGCACTAGAGTATGTCTACATTAACTTCCAATCAAAAGAAAATTATGGATTTCGTCTAATGGAGAAATGGTCAAGTAAGGATTGAATAATTGGAGAACAGAGGCTACACTGGAACTAGCTATTAAATATCGATAGGAGAAAGTGCCATGAAGCCATTGCAAATATCACCGGAAACCGCATTAAAGTTATCCAAGTCTCTAAACTTGCCTTTAGAGCAAATCATGCATATGCCAACCCCCGTCTTGCTGAGAAAGCTTGCCGAGGCTGAAGCAAAAGAAAAAGAAAATACAAAATAGCTGCAGGAATCTGCAGCTATTTTTGTGTGTGCTCATATGTGTGCGAAACGACCTTACGGATTACTTCTTGAAAGGCGTTCCATTCTTCCCATTGATCTTGAAACTGAGCAATACCCACTTTCGTCGCATAATAATATTTCCTTTTCGGTCCTTCTATGGAATCCTGCCAGTAACTATTTAAATACTCTTTCTCTTCCAGCCTTTTTAAAGCTGGATATAACATGCCTTCTTTATAATGTAAATAACCATCACTTAACTGTTTGAGCTGTTCGATCATCTCATACCCATACATATCCTTTTGAGCCAATAATGAAAGCAACACCATTTCCGTACTACCTTTTAACAGCTCCGTTTTCCGCAAATCAGCAGCCCCCTCTTTATAAGGAAATTAATTAGATGGCATTTCGTTTTATCATCACAATATATTATTTTTCAGAATCTTGCTTACCCCATAAAATATACAAATATTCCGAATATTCTTCTATCACTTTGTAATATTTAGCTTAGAAATCAAAATAGGCAAAAAAACCGCACATGGGCGGTTTTCAATTGGTGAAAGTCAATTCTTTTGCAAAATCAGGCAACGGCTTCTTTTTGACTGATATTAAATGTTCATTTTCATATGTAAAGGCAAATTCTAGTGGTGGTTCATCCTGTAATATATCTTTTAGATAATACTTTATGTTGGACACAACTTCATTTGCCTCCATAACCCATTGATATGGCTTCCAGGCAAGTTCCCCTTCATCACAGGCTGATAGCCCGCCACCTGCCTCTTCAGCTCGGTAAACATACATTCCACCCGTTTGATTCCATGTCACAATCCCTCGAAAGGCCATCCCCTTTACCTTCAATCCAGTTTCTTCAAGAATTTCGCGTTCCATCGATTCATCGATGGTTTCACCTTGTTCTATTTTCCCGCCTATACCATTCCATTTATGCCTATTGGGATTCTTTTGGCGAAATAGCATCAACACTTCATTTTCGTTGAATCTTTTTCGAGTTATGAAACAAATATTATATATAATATCCATGGTTGTTTCCTTTCTTAAACGCACATTATTCGCATCTACTTCATAATTACTTTATACTTAAATAACGAACCTCTAGGAAGGAGAATTAGTATGAAACTGACCATTTCCGATCAAGCAGCTAAGTGGTATATTGATGAGCTGGGGCTTCAAGAAGGCACTCATTTGCGCTTTTACGTAAGATATGGCGGGCATAGTACCGTCCAAAGCGGCTTTTCACTAGGTATCATGCCAGAAGAACCTGAAACTGCAGCAGTCGTAACCACTATGAATGAGATAAATTTTTATGTAGAAGAAAAGGATTTATGGTACTTTGATGGTCACGATTTACTTATTACTTTTAATGAAAAACTGACTGAACCTGAATTTCACTACGAAAAGAGTGCTTGACCCATGCAGCAGCGGTGTAAACTGCTGTTTTTTCTTGTTCAATCGAGCAGGCGCTCTTTAATATCTTCCGCCCTAAGAATTTCCGCTTGCTTATCCCCTAAAAGATCGAAATGAGAATAGCCATCCTTTCTATGATGAATCCACTCTTTTTTCAGCCCGTATTTCTTACCCCACTCCGATAAACGCCGTAAATCATTACACCCCACTTTTGTAACCGTCTTGCAACCAGGAAATCGGTCATCCAGCCAATAATGAGTTAAAAAAGCTATTTGGCCTTGATCGATTTTCTGCTTCCAGGCTACTACATCTACCCGTTTAATCCCAAAAGCCATTTCTTATTCACCTCAATGATTGTAATTAAACCAATTCATCATGCTTTTTATTTTTCTCATAGGCCTCATGCCATTCAGGATACATGCGCTTAATGGATATCGGGCGGAAGCTCTCCTTTTTAACGCAAACATGGGAAGAATAACCTGTAGCAGCCACTTCATTTTTTCCATTAACGATTTCATACCCATAAACGACTCGTAAGCCGTCATATTTTTCAATCCAGGTTTTAACTTTTACCTTATCACCATATCTAACAGGGGTTTTATACGAAGCCTGAATATCCATAACAGGTGAAAGGATGCCATCCGCTTCCATATCAGCATAATAAAATCCTAAATCATTTATCAATTTTGTCCTGCCTAGTTCCATCCATATAAAATAATTCGCATGGTATACAACTCCCATTTGATCTGTCTCTGCATACCGCACTTCAATTTCATTTTCAGCTATGAACATTTTGTTTCCCCACTTTCATTTCTATTGCAATAAACATTTTACCATAACAATTGTGCAAATTTCATTTAGACTGTCTTAATTGACTGCTTCCCTGCCATGAACCTTAAATAAAAGAGGAGAAAGAGTTTCTTGCCTCTTTCTCCCCTTTACCTTGTTGGTTAAATATTATCGTTACTATAACCGCTTTCCCGTGCTTCTTGCTCATCTTGCATTTCTTCCTTCATTCCATCAATGCTCTTTCTTCTTCGGTCATTTTTGGCCTTAATTGCCTCTTTTTCCTCCCCTGAAGAGAATGACAACGTTTCATTTGCCGCGATTATGTTTTCTTCTGTATTTTGAATCGCATCCTGAATTTTTTCAACATTATCCAAACGGTTATCCTGATTGTGTTTATATGAGCCCATTAATTTCACCTCATGTTATTTTGTTTACATAATATTATTACGATTACTTTACCCTTGATTACTCACCTTTAGTTTGAATGACTTGAGGATGTTTCCCTGATTTGTCCTGCATTTTCTTCCCGTTATTGCCACCCGCTGCTATTGGTTGTGTCCCTAGATGGCTCGGTCTAAAGTGTTTGGAATCTTTTTTTGGATTACCCATTTTATCGCCTCCTCCTCTTATCATGGATATAAAAGACGAAATTCATGAATGCCAGTTTTTGAAAAAGTCATGAAAAAAGAGCCAGCGCTTTGAAGGGACCTTCATGGCACTGGCTCTTTTGAAAAAAACTTTTGCAAAACCTATTCAGCCTTTTGCATATGTTTTTTTTCAAGACGTTCCTCAAGTCTTTCCATTTGTTTAACGTCCATCAATAATTCCTTTTTGTTTTCTTTAATTAATTCTTCAAATGTCCTTTTTCTTTTTTTCATCCTTTTCACCTACTTATTTTTAATATACTATTCAGTATTGCCAAATTAACGTAAAATTATGACTATATGGTGTCCATCCCTAAAATTGTCATAATTATCAGATTTTTAACCTGATAAAATTACATTTCTCCACTCTCTATACTTTAACCCTATTTTCATGAACATTAACCATAATTTTTTAAATTTTTTGATTTTTACATTAAATTTTGACAACTTTGTTAACAAATAATAAAACGGAACCTCATAAAGGTTCCGCCAGACTGTAGTCAAATTTCTGAGAAAAGTCAATTTACCTACAGTTTTGTCCTGAAATCCGCTCCCTTTCCGCCGACTGTCTGCCAAGCCTCCTCGCCGCAAGCGTCTCCGGAGTCTTGACTAGCCAGTTATTCGGCAGGAGTGTCGCTAATTTCGTCAATACTGATGGAAATTCATAAAGGTTCCCCTACTGCATACTATTTATATTTCGTTCCATATCTTTTAGTTGCATGGCTGAAATTACCTTATTCCTGATAATGCCTTCTTTGTCGATGAAGTAAGTTGTTGGTATGCTAAGAATCTTGTAGCGCTCATTCACTGGATTTTTTGCACTTTGACTGTCCAGCGGAATGGTAAAAGTAATTCCATTATCGTCTACAAAGGATTGTACATCATTTTCCGGGTCAATATTGACAGCAAGTACGACGACATCATCACCCGCTTGCTGTGTATATTTCTCCATATCCGGCATTTCCTTCTTGCAAGGCGGACACCACGTTGCCCAAAAATTCAGCATTACCTTTTTACCCTTATAATCAGATAATTCAACTTGTTTCCCATCCAAAGTTTTCAGGGAGAAATTCGGTGCTTTAGCTCCAATTTTCAATCCTCCCAAAGCATCTTTTTCGTCATTTTCCTTTGATTCATTATCCATAGCCTGCACGATCGCTACTGTAATAAGTGACAGTAAGGCCACCGAAGCAATAATTTTTTTAAGCATACTCGTCCCCCTAGTCCCATTACAATAAAAATATTAGTCCATTTCCAGAAATAGAACAACTTCCCTATTCCATCTTAACAATAAAAGGACCTCCGGAAAAGTGTATTTCCTTTAAATCATATCATGATATCACTTTGTTTCATAAACTTGACACAAAAAAAAGCGGTAAACCTGACAAGTAGGTTTACCGCTTCCTAAAAGCTGAAATTAGCCTTTTAATTTATTACGTAATACCATTTGAAGGATACCACCGTGACGGTAGTAGTCGATTTCGATTTCGGAATCGAAACGAACAAGTACATCAAATTCTTTTACGTTTCCAGCTTCATCAGTAGCTGTAACTGTTACGATATCACGCGGTTTAACTGTTTCGTCGATTTTAACTGCAATCGCTTCTTTACCAGTCAATCCAAGCGTTTCAGCGTTTTCGCCTTCTTTGAATTGAAGTGGAAGAACACCCATTAATGCAAGGTTAGAACGGTGAATACGTTCAAAGCTTTCAGCGATGACTGTTTTGATGCCAAGAAGGTTAGTACCTTTTGCAGCCCAGTCACGAGAGCTTCCCATACCATAGTCTTTACCAGCGATGACTGCAAGACCTGTTCCATCAGCTTTGTATTTCATACAAGCATCATAGATAGCCATTACATCGCCTGTTGGCCAGTAAGTAGTGTAACCACCTTCTGTACCTGGAGCAACTTGGTTACGGATACGAATGTTTGCGAATGTTCCACGCATCATTGCTTCATGGTTACCACGACGAGAACCGTAAGAGTTAAAGTCACGCGGTTTCACACCGTTTTCACGAAGATAGATACCAGCTGGTGTATCTTTACCGATTGCACCTGCAGGAGAAATGTGGTCAGTTGTTACTGAGTCACCGAATTTACCTACTACGCGCAAGCCAGAAAGTGGGTTAACTGAACCTGGTTCTGGTGATAATCCTTCAAAGAATGGAGGATTTTGAATATATGTTGATTTAGAATCGAAAGCGTAAATTGCTTCGTTACTTGTTTGGATTTCATTCCAACGTTTGTTATCGTTGAATACTGTTTCATATTCTTTACGGAATAATTCTGGTGTAACTGTTGCTTTAACAGCAGCGTTAACTTCTTCTTGTGATGGCCAGATATCAGCAAGATATACATCGTTACCATCTTTGTCTTTACCAAGTGAATCATTGTTAAGATCGAAGTCCACAGTACCAGCAAGTGCATATGCAACAACCAAAGTTGGAGAAGCAAGATAGTTTGCTTTCACTAGTGGATGAATACGACCTTCAAAGTTACGGTTACCAGAAAGTACTGAAGTTACTAGAAGATCTGCTTCAGCAACTGCTGCTTCGATTTCGTCCGCTAATGGACCTGAGTTACCGATACATGTTGTACAACCGTAACCAACTACGTTGAATCCTAATTGATCAAGGAATGGTTGAAGACCTGCATCACGAAGGTAACCAGTAACAACTTTAGAACCTGGTGCCAATGATGTTTTTACATAATCAGGAACAGTCAAGCCTTTTTCAACTGCTTTTTTAGCAATAAGACCTGCCCCAAGCATTACGTATGGGTTAGAAGTATTTGTACAGCTTGTGATTGCAGCAATTGCGATCGCACCTGTTTTCATTACCGTTTCTTTACCATCGGCAAATTTAACAGTCACTTCTTTATCCAATTCAGAATTGTCCATGCCGAAACCTTGGTTACCCATTGGTGCATTGATAGCATCATGGAAAGATTGTTTCATTTGAGAAAGTGGAATCAAATCTTGCGGGCGTTTAGGGCCTGAAAGGTTTGGTTCAATTGCTGAAAGGTCGATTTCCACAACATCATTGTATGCTGGATCTTCGTTTTCAGGAGAGTAGAACAATCCATTTTCTTTGCAGTAAGATTCAACCACTTTAATTTGTTTTTCATCACGGCCTGTTAAGCGCATGTAATCGATCGCTTCTGCATCAACAGGGAAGAAACCAACTGTAGCACCGTATTCAGGAGCCATGTTAGCGATTGTTGCACGGTCAGCAAGTGGAAGGTATCCTACTCCTGGGCCGTAGAACTCAACAAATTTACCAACTACGCCGTGTGCACGAAGAACTTGTGTTACTTTCAATGCAAGGTCAGTAGCTGTTGTACCTTTAGGAAGTTGGCCAGTTAGTTTAACACCAACCACTTTTGGAACTGGGAAGTAAGAAGGCTGTCCAAGCATGCCTGCTTCTGCTTCGATACCGCCGACACCCCAACCAAGAACACCAATACCGTTGATCATTGTAGTATGTGAATCTGTACCAAAAACAGAGTCAGGGAATACTTCAAAATCGCCGTTTGGAGTTTCAACTGCATGCACTACGTTCGCAAGGTACTCAAGGTTAACTTGGTGAACGATACCAGTTGCTGGTGGAACCGCACGGTAGTTATTGAATGATTTTTGAGCCCAGCTTAGGAACTGGTAACGCTCTGCATTACGTTCGAATTCAAGATCCATATTGGCATCAAGGGAATCAATAGTACCTGCTTTATCAACTTGTACAGAGTGGTCAATTACAAGGTCAACCGGGATTTCCGGGTTGATTTTATCAGGATCTCCACCAAGTGCAGCGAATGCATTACGTAGAGAAGCTAAATCAACAACAACTGGAACACCAGTGAAATCTTGTAGGATAACACGAGATGGCTTGAAAGGAACATCTATATCTTGTTGCTCGCTTGTTCCCCATTTAGCAAGGTTCGCAACATGTTCTTTTGTGATTACTCTTCCGTCTACTTGGCGAAGTACCGCTTCAAGTAAAACTTTAATGGAATATGGAAGGCGAGATACTTGGCCGTCCCCTGCTTTTTCAATAGCGTCTAGGCTGTAGTAGTTGTAGCGTTCCCCTTCAATTTCAAAGGACTTACGCGCTTGGTATACGTCATTTTTCGTCATGAATATTACCCCCTATTAAACTGTCAGAACGTATTCTGCACATAAAAGTAAAACCTGGTTCACTGAAACCATGTTTACCATAGATATAAGTAAAAAAGTTAGTTTGTCGAATTTTCTCTCTCTTCTCCCACCCTAACTCTTCCTTCAACTTAATACTAATATAGAAATGAGTATAAGTAAATAACAAGAAAGTTATTGTTTTTGATAAGTTTCTCTTATAGAAAAAAATCCCCCACATATTAAAGTGCATTTAGGAAGCCTTGATGATATGCATTTTATTGAAAATCCCCCTATTTGTGTCCTGATAAATTATTCCAGCAAAACATATTAGAACTTCATACATAATCATTCGACATTATCGCATTCTATGGGTGGAGGTGTCGAAATGACAAAACAAAAGGCAAATCATGTTATACCAGGTATGAATGCTGCAAAAGCGCAAGGTAATGGAGCTGGATACAATGATGAACTGGGAAATGAACCGCCATTATCCGAAATGCAAAGGCAAAATAATAAAAAAAGAAAGAAAAACCAATGATTTCCCTCATTTCTAGGCGTTAAATAGGATAGGCTTTTTGAAATGGCAGTTGTACTGCATTTTTCAAAAAGCCTATTCCATTCTAAAAATCAGGAAACGCACAAGTAAAACGCGCAAAAACTCACGAGTAAAGCGCATGAATTAACGACGATAGAACTGTCACTCAATAGTCCTCTGAATTGACCTCATTGACGATTGCCTGAATATCCTGTTCGAATTTTTTCAATTGTTCTTTCTGATGTTCGGAAGCGGTGATTAAAGCAGACTGTATTTGCTGATAGGCCTCGTTCACTTCCTGCTTCACATGTTTCAATTCTGTTCCGTAATTCGGTGCGTTCTTCTCAATGGATGAGTATACATCAAATACCTGTTGATAACTTTGCTGGGCTTCCTGGAAAGTCCTTCGCTTATCTTGTTTATCCTGCATTTGGGTTCAGCTCCTTAATTAGTGTCCATCAATAGCATGTACGAGGTTTGCAAATATATGTATGTGAATAAAATTTCTCGGACTGATTATCTTAAGAGATAGGAGGGATAGCACATGAACAAAAACGATGGTAAAGATATTCGAAAAAATGCTCCTAAAGGAAATAACCCAGGTCAACCTGCACCGTTAAGCGGTTCTCATAAGGTGAAAAACAGACAGCACACCCGTCAGAAGCATAATAGCAGTCATGATATGTAAGCTGCTTAAATAATCGTTCCATAACAAAGCGGTGCCGCCCTGAAAAGGCAGACACCGCTTTCGTTTTATATTTGTGAAGCAAATAAGTCACATGAAGGATATTCGATACCTTCCTATTATATGGGCATATTTTTTGGCAGCCTTTCACGGGTTTAAACGTTTCAAGTCCGTGCCATTCCCTTTTTCAATACAGTTCAGCCAAAATAACGATGATATAACGTTTTTGCTTCTGCAATATCTTTTGTTCCATGAATCAACGCCCGCCCATCTTTAAAAACGACCAACCGATGGGTTCCGATAGTAAATGAAAGTAAATAAGGATTCCTAACAATCTTACCACCTTGTGCGAGAAGATTGTTTTCGAGTTCCGCTAAGTCTCTTTCAAGATTCCACGCTGGCCGAATCTGGACAGAATCCCTTCCGCACAAAACGGCTGTCTTTGTTCGATTTGAATAGGAGAGGTGGGGATACGTTCGATTTGACCCACATGACAAACAAGTATCTTTTTTTAATTGAGCTACATTTATGGATGAATGTTCATTTTTCCAAAGATCAAATGAAACGATTTTGTTTCTTAGTGATTCATAATCTTCTACAAGGATTTTTAATGCTTCCGCCATTTGATGGGCAACGACCGTTTGAACAGCAGGGCTGATGATTCCCGCCGTATCACATGTCAATCCTCCCATTGGAACCGTTTCCAGCAAACAATTCAAACATGGTGTCACCTCTGGGATCACCGTGTAACTTATCCCATAACTCCCAACACAGGCCCCATAAATCCAGGGTATGTTATATTTTTGCGCAGTATCATTAATAAGCATCCTGGTATCGAAGTTATCAGTGGCATCCAATATTAAATCCACGCCTTCAACAAGCCTCGCCAGTTCATCAACCGAAACATCCGCCACATGCGATTTTACGATAACGTCCGAATTTAGCGCATTCAAACGATTCTTAGCTGCTACTGCTTTCGGTATTCTTTTTAGTGCATCTTCTTCACAATAAAGCTGTTGTCTTTGAAGGTTGCTCCACTCTACATAATCTCTGTCCACAATGGTGAGTTTCCCAATTCCTGCTCGTACAAGGCCTTCCGCACTTCCCGTACCAAGAGCACCCGCTCCAATCACCAAAACATGTTTTTTGCGAATTTTCAATTGCCCTTCTTCCCCTATAGGGCCAAAAAGTTCTTGACGTGAATAACGTTCATTCATCCAATGCTCAATCCTTCAACTGGGCTGCTTGCTATCGCGTAATCATTTTTTTCGATTCTTCCTGCTTCATACCCTAATCGACCTGCCTCAATGGCAAGTTTCATTGCTTTCGCCATTTTGACGGGGTCTTTTGCTCCGGAAACAGCAGTGTTAAGCAATACGCCATCCGCCCCTAATTCCATGGCGATTGCCGCATCAGAGGGCGTTCCAATCCCTGCATCAACAATTACTGGAACCTCTGATTGTTCCATGATGAATCGTAAGTTCAGTGGGTTTATAATGCCTTGACCAGAGCCAATTGGTGAAGCTCCAGGCATTATTGCATGGCACCCCACTTCTTCCAGGCGTTTAGCGAGCAACACATCATCCGAAGTATAGGGTAATACGGTGAATCCCAGTTTCACTAATTCTTCAGCAGCTTTCAATGTTTCAATCGGATCAGGCAGCAGTGTTTTTTGACAGCCAATGACTTCTACCTTAATCATGTCACATAAGCCAGATGCCTTTGCAAGATGGGCTATGCGCACTGCTTCTTTGGCTGTTTTAGCTCCTGCTGTATTGGGAAGGAGTGTGTATTTTTTCAAATCAAGCTTTTCTAAAAAATTGGGCTGACTGGCTTCAAAAATGTTCATTCTCCGGACCGCAAATGTTAATATTTCCGTCTCCGAAACCTCCACTGATTGCTTTTGAACATCGAAGTTTGGATATTTTCCAGTACCTAATAATAATCTTGAAGAAAATTCATAAGAACCAATCTTTAACATATCATCCGCCTCCTACAAAATGTACAATCTCTACCTTGTCTCCATTTGACAAAAGTGTTTCACTTAGACTTTCTTTTGCTAATATTTCATCATTCAATTCAACAATCACTACTTTTTGATGTAAATTAAAGTGTTGCAAAAGCCCTGTAACTGTTGATTCATCAGCAGGAATCCGTATTTTTTCCCCGTTAATAATCAATTCCAATTCATCCACCTCCATTAAGAAAAAAGGGTATGTATCGAACGATCCAATCGAAAAGCGGACCATTCGGGATCTGTCTTCCTTTCTACAATATCCGCTATAAGTACACCTGTAATTGGTGAAAGCAGGATACCATTCCTGAAGTGCCCCGTTGCAACGAAAAGTCCTTTGCATGCTGGATGTTCACCAAAGTACGGCAAGCCGTCCCCAGTTTGGGGGCGTATACCTGCCCATGTCTTTTCCAATTCGGTTCCTTTAATCGCCGGTAGCAATTGCGTTGCCTTTTCTATTAACGTAGAAATCCCGTCAAGACTTACCTTTTGATCGAAAGTGTTCGCTTTAACCGTTGCCCCGACAATGATTCTTCCGCCAACTTTGGGCACAAGATAGCAGCCATGTGAGAAGATTGTCTTTTCAAGCAATGGACGATCGGTCAGGACGGAAAAGCACTCTCCCTTTACAGGATAACTGTCGAGTTTCATCCCTGATTTTTCAAGGAGGAAAGCACTCCATGCCCCACCTGCTACGATGACATTTTCACTTGAAAATCCACCAATGTTCGTGACCACTCCCGTTATACATCCGTTTTCCGTAACTAAATCGGAGACATGAACAAATTCCTTTATATCTACACCAAGGGCAGCTGCAGATTCAGTAAAAGCGAGCGAAAGCCTAGTGGCTGAAACTTGTCCATCCTTCGGAATGAACATGGCTCCCATAATCTCATCCGATAGAAGCGGTTCCGTTTTCCTTATTTCGGAAGTGGATAGCCATTCAGCCTCAAGTCCCGCATCTTGCTGGACTCTGATCTTGTTCTTCAGCTCGGCTACCTGATCATTCGTTAGCGCCACCTTAAACATGCCCTTGTTCACTAATTCGATGTCTATTCCACTTATGTCTTTTAATTCTTCCGACAGTGCAGGAAACATCCCCCTGCTTCGGCTTGCCAATGTAAAAAGCGGGTTATCAGCATCTAACTCGGCTTGAGCCCCTAACATCCCGGCTGCAGCACTGGATGCTTTACTGGCAAGTCTATCTTTTTCCAACAAAAGGACCTTTTTACCTCGTTTGGCTAATTGAAAAGCAATGGATCCACCTATTACTCCTCCCCCAACAATGATTGCATCATATATGGAATTCATCTTATGTCTCCTTTCCCAAAGACTTCGAATATTCTTTAACAGCTCTAATCGGATTTTCAGCTTCAAGCACACCTGACATGACGGCAATTCCACGTGCCCCCGCATCCAGCACGACTTGGCAATTGAAAGGTGTTATTCCGCCTATCGCAATTATCGGAAGATTGACATTTCTTGTAATTGCATGAAGCTCCTCAACTCCCTTAGGAGGAAGGCCGATTTTTGAATCCGTTTCAAAAACATGTCCATAAATCGCGTAATTGGCTCCTTTGCTGAATGCGGTTTTCGCTTCATCCATGGAATGGATCGAACAGCCAACATTCATCCCTGGAAAAGCTCCTTTTACGACTCCCGCTTCTAAACTATGAAAAGCCAATTGCACACCAAATACTTTGTGTACCCAGGCTACATCCACCCGGTCATTAATGATGATCTTAGAAAGCGGAATCTTTTTATCATGTAATAGGGTCACTGCTTGATAGAGTTCCGATGCACTCATATGCTTTTCCCTTAGATAAAAGAAATCAACATATTCCTGAATGTTTGAAGCAATTTCCACAAACTTTTCAATTGGCTGTTTCCCAGTAGAAATAATATGCAATTCATGTGCATTCATACTAAGAACCCCTAACTAGTAAAGTTACAATCTCATAAAATCAAATAGATACTAACGGGAATTGAATCGATAGATAAAAGCCGGCCAACAGCAGGATGATAAAATACAGAATGAAACCATGGTCCATTTTAGAAAAACCAAATTCATAATAGTATGTTCGATCCCGAGTGTCTGTAAATCGCTTTGCCTCCATCGCAACCGCGATTCGGTGAGCACGTCTGATGCTTCCGGATAACAATGGGATGGAATAGGCTTTCATTTTAAAATATACCGATCTTATCCCTTTTCCCCTTTCGAAACCGCGTACCTTCATCGCGTTTCGTATCGTTTGGAACTCCTCCATCATGATGGGAATCAGCCTTAATGCCGCCATGAAACTATAGGCATATTTCGGTTTAAGCTTTACTTGCTGCATTAAGGAATAAAACAAGTTCACTGGTCTAGTCGTTAAGGAAAAAGTTAAACCAAGGGCCGCAAAGAACAAAGCTCGAAAGCCTACCAGTAATCCCCTCATGAAACTTTCCTCCGTAATCGATATTAGGCCCCACTCAAACCAAAGCGTCTCACCTTGCCCGAATAAAATCATTGCGGAAGAGGTCGATATAAAAATGAAGCAAAAGGGAATCGACAAAAGTAAGATGCGTTTTATCGAATGCCCGGTAAAAAACAAAAATAAAAGTAATACGCCAATAGTGATATTCATCATATAATTCAGGTCATGAATGAATAACGCCACGATGCATAATACAATCAGTACACCAAGTTTAAGGCTTGGATTAATTCTATGGAGCCATGTTTCTGCATTTGAAACATTCATCTACATGACACTCCTTTTATAGTGATAAAACTTTGGTCTCCAAAAATCCGGCTTGCTCGATGTTTTCATCACTTATTACGTTTCCGTCCTTAACCGTCCAGATCCTGGTTGCAAAGTTTTTTGAAATATGATCGTCATGAGTTACCATGATCACTGTTATTCCGCGCCTTCGATATTCCTCAAACCATTCCAGTAATGCAAAGGTATTTTTCGAATCTTGGCCAAAGGTTGGCTCATCCAGGAGAATGATTTTTTTTTCTATTACGATTGAGGCGGCTACGCTTAAGCGACGCTTTTGACCCATTGATAATTGAAATGGATGTTTATCCCGATGTGCCTCCAGGCGGAACACTTTAAGCAATGAGCGGACTCTTTCATCTATTTCTTGTTGCGGCCTTTTGTCAATTCGCAATGAATAAGCAATCTCTTCATATACAGTATTTGCAACGAACTGAAACTCAGGATTTTGAAAGACAAACGTCATATGATCCGTTGGATTTTTCACCCTTTTAATGGGGGTCCCCATTAATTCATACTTACCATTCGTTTTTATGAACTGCATCAGTGCATGCAAAAGTGTACTCTTCCCCGCGCCATTTTCTCCCCTTATTACAATCCATTCCCCTGAATGGACCTTCAGCTCTTCAACCTTGATTTTTTCCTCTTTATTCCGAAAACCGCTAAATCCTTGCACATGCATAAGGGGTAAACCATCTGTAAATTGGTGTTCCCGAATGGGTGCATTCTCATGTATATATTCATCCCAAACACCAGGGAACCAAATTCCATGTTCTTTCATTTCATTTTTATATAGTGAAAGAATGGTGTCTCTTGCACCATCAGCTATGATTTGACCTTCACCGTTAAAAAGCACGATTCGTTCAATGAATTCTAAAACATGGTCAATTTTATGCTCGACGATAATAACCGTTTTGTCTCGTCCGACTTCCTTCAACAAGTCCCAGATTGCTTTTGTCCCTTCCGGATCAAGCATGGCAGTTGGTTCATCTAAAAATAGTACTTCTGGTTCAAGGGCTAATACTGAAGCGATTGCTAGACGCTGTTTCATCCCGCCTGATAATGTTTCTATACTTGTATGACCTAGGTTCAATCCTACATTACGGATATGATTTTGGATCTTCTCTTTCATTTCTTCTTTAGGGACGGAAAGATTCTCAAGGACGAAGGCAATTTCCTCATCGGCAAATGGCATGCAAAACTGACTATCAGGGTCTTGAAAAACATATCCCCATGAAGAAGGGCATTTCAATTCCTCCGCTTTCATCGGGACTTCGAAGGAATTCGGAATCAATCCGCTTAACACTTGCAAAAGAGTGGACTTACCACATCCTGATGGTCCCAACAATAGCACTTTTTCTCCTTTATCAAACGATATGGATAGGTCCTTGAATATCAAAGATTCATCACCGGGAAATTTCATTCTTAACTTCTCAACAGAAACGATTCGCTCCATGGCCTTCAACCTCTACTTTTGATCCAGTTCTGCATAATCTTTACTTGAAACCGGACGAACAAGATTAGTTACTCCTGTTGCTTCCAGTACTTTAACTAAATAATAGGCAGTCACACCTGCAAAGAATATGGAACCCACAAACCTCGCTATCATGAATAACGATAAATTCCAAAGAGAGAGAGCACCTATTTCCCCATAAGCAAAATCCATGATGACTGATGCCAGGCAGGAAGCTATCGCAGCTAAAACGGCCACCGACAAATTGAATTTTTTATATTTGAACGCCATGAACACCAGTTCCGCGAACAAACCTTGGACCACCCCATATAACAATACGGTCAGCCCCCATGGTGAACCTAGAAAGAATTCTCCGGAAGCTGCAGCTATCTCTGCCAAAAGTGCCACACCTGGTTTCCGTAAAATTAAAAAGGCGACGGGGCCAGCTATAAACCACATTCCATAAATAAGTTGATCCAGATGTAATCCTAATGGTTTAACGGAATAATAAATCGAACCCCAAAGGATATAAACGATTCCAAATGCTACCGCAATCACGATCGTGACTAATATATCCGTTAATTTCAATCCTTTTTTCATTGTTTCATTCTCCTTTATACTTCTAGTGTTTCCTTATGCACAGGCCATGTCTCTAAACGATAAGCCATTTCCCAAAATGAGTATTCATATTGGCTGCTAAGGATAAAATGCTCTTTCATTCTCTCCTTATCTTCGTCTGTTACTTTTTCAGCAATCTCATCAAGCCTCGCAATTTGTTCTTCCACCAAAGTGCGGAACCACTCTCCTCCGTAAGCCGCTATCCATTCTTGATAAATCGGCTCATCGGGTAAGCACCCTTGCAGCTTTTCACCTATTTCATAATAGAGCCAGTAACACGGCAAGATAGCTGCAATAACATCTCCTAAATGTCCCGAATAAGCCGCACGATACATATGGGAAGTATAGGCATAAGCGGTCGGGGCAGGTTTGAAATTTTCCCTTTCTTCTTTTGTGATGCCTAATCTCTCAGAAAAATTCTCATGAAGCTTCAACTCCGCTTCATATGTTCCTTGTGCATGGCCGGCAAGCCTGCTTGTTGTATGTAAATCTGTAGCTTTGACTGCCCCTAAGGCTTGAACTCTAGCAAAATGAGATAAATAATAGGCATCTTGCATGACATAAAAACGAAAACACTCCAATGGCAATGTGCCATCTCCTATACCTGCAACAAACGGGTGATTAAAACTAGCTTCCCAAATGTGATCAACTTCCTGACGAATTTCCTCTGAAAACTTCATGCCCATTACCTCCAAATTCTATTTTTCAATGAATGTTACGGAAAAAAACTTTTATCACCCCTTTTTTTGCAAACAAAAAACCACTTTCTTAAACGTAAAGAAAGTGGTTGTACTTGAAATAATACAGAAACGTATTGTTCCAGACCCCACTTCCCTACGCTGGTATAAACCAGATCAGGTTCTAAGGGTCTTAAAGTCTTACTCTAATCTCAGCTTCTGCGGCAAAATCAACTTTTACCTATAAAGCACCCCTAGTGGTACAAATTGTATATTAAATTTCATTTGCCTTTATATTAACACGATAAATCCAATTGTCAAACGTATTAGAAAAAGTTTTCGACCTAATGCTTTAGGTTTACTAGCCTTTCAATCTTGCATTACCACCTTACCATGATCGCTTAAACCATTGTTAATCCACCATTTACGGAAAGAGTTTGCCCCGTAATATACCCTGCATCTTCCGAAACGAAATAGGCAACAGCACTGGCAATATCCTCTGGTTGTGCTAGCCGGCGGAATGGAATCGCTTTTTCCAAGGCGCCTGCTATACCTTCATTATAAGAGCCTATTTCTTGAAATAGGGGCGTATCAGCAGGACCTGGCGCAATACAATTGATGTTTTGTAAAAGTATACAACGCACTACCAGGGAGTTTTTCACTGATCACTTGAGTGATAAGGCCTTCCGTTAACAAACCAGGTACAATCGGCTTGCTGAAATTACTTTTCCATGCTTCTTTATTCACTTGATAAATCGGACTGTAATCTTTTGTTAATTCATTACATAATTTTACGTCAGATTCATTAAATGTCCTTTGCATACTAGCAACCTGTCCGATGAACAAATCATTGATTGTTAAACTCATAACACCGCTCCTTGTTTTTTTAGAATATTCAATTTTAATATATTACTAACTATACATAACTTTCCAATCAAATACTATAAAATGGGAGTTCATTAATTGTTTTACTAGTGAATTTAGCTGCTTTACTCGTGAGATCGGCCAGTTTACTCTCGAGTTTCGCCAGTTTACTAGTGAATTCAGCTGCTTTACTCGTGAGTTTAGCCGTTTTACTCGTGAATTCAGCATGTTTACTCGTGAATTCTTTTATTTACTAAAAAATTGCCTATATGTCAGGGAATAGTCTGCATGACCGTCCGCTGACATATAGGCAATCTACTAAAGAACAATATTATACATTCGATGTTGCTTTTAGTTTTATTTTTTCCTCAATCTGTGGTTTATCATAGCTGCCATACCTCTCTTTCACAACGAGTAACGCCAAGGCAGCCATTATGCTCGGAACTGTGAAGGCCATGAATGCATTTTGTGGTGAATAGTTTGCAGCCAGCAATAATCCTATTAATGTTGGGGCAACAATCGCTCCAATTCTACCAAAAGCCAAGGCCCAACCTATCCCGGTGGACCTTATCTCCCGCGGATAATACTCGGATATATACGTATTGGCCAAATTCATCGTGCCAACTGTACAGGCACCTCCAAAAGCGATCAGAATATATAATGCTACGACATTTGAGGTCAATCCTAATATTACAAAACAGACCGTACCTATGGCACAGAGGGATACAAGTACTCTTCTATGGCCTATTTTCCCAACTAAGTATCCTCCAATTATCGATCCGCCAATTTGTCCTATTCCCGATATAAGATTGAAAGATAAACTGGATGAAAGGCCGTATCCGGACTGCTGCATGATTTTGGGTAACCATGTATTGAGTCCATATACCATAAGTAAGCAATTAAAGGCAGCTACCCAAAACGCAAATGTGCTAAGAGTACGCTTATTTTCAAAGAGTTTCTTGACTGGAAAGCCCTTTGCCCTTTCTTGGACTTTGGCAAACTCATAATCGTCCGACTCTTTATAGTCGCCGTCTGGATCAATGCGATTCAGAATTCCAGCAAGCTTTGCTCCTTGTTTTCGAATAACATAATAGGAAAGCGATTCAGGAAATTGCTTCATGAAGAATGGCAGTGCCAGTAAGGGAAGCGCCCCTATCCAATACAAAACCCTCCAACTCATTTGTTCCATCACATACATTCCAATTAATGAAGCAAGTATGCTTCCGATAGAATAACCACAGTACATCGTGGTCACAATGAGAACCTTATTCTTTTTGGGTGAGTATTCCGCCATTAAGGAGATAACGTTTGGCATTAATCCTCCCATTCCCAAGGCTGCTATAAATCGCATAACCGAGAAAAAGGCAGGATTCGGGGCAAAACTTGAAAGTAATGTAAAAACACTGAATATACATATACAAATGGCAAGCACTTTTTTTCGCCCTATTTTATCCGCCAGAGGTGCAAAAATGAGGGCTCCTACCATCATTCCGAACAATGAATAACTTGCTATTCCGCCAGCTTCGACTGGCGTCAAGTTCCATTCCTCCATCATCAGAGGCAAACCTACTCCGTACATGGCTATATCAAATCCATCGAAGGTAATTGCAAACAAACACCACATAAAGACCATTATATGAAAACGGCCAAATTTACTATTACCTACCACTTCCGAAGCATTAACTTCACGCAATTAATTCCCTCCTCTTTGCAATATTTCACGATATAACATGTAATGTCAGTTTCCCTAGTTCACCGTAATCTGCTATTATTTCATCGTTTGCCTGTATGGAAACGGCATCAGTAATTCCGCCTACTAAAACAATCATTCCTGCCTGAATGGAAAGTCCTTCACGGCTAATCATTTTTACAAGTTCCACTATCGAATGAATCGGATGATCGAGTACAGCTTCACCAAGACCCCTCTTTTGCATTTCACCATTTTGATAAAGCTTAACTTCTGCTTGAGCCCAGTCCGTGTGATATGGAGAATAAGCTTGATTGCTAAGCAGGATTTTGGCTGAGGATGCGTTATCCGCTACTACATCGGTAAGTGTAAAAGAAAAATTTTTATAACGGCTGTCAATAACTTCTAATGCTAGAAATACACATTCTACAGCCGGCCAGACATCTTTTGCCGTTATATTTGCACCTTTCAGTTCGTCCTTGAACAAAAAAGCAAATTCGGGTTCCACTCTCGGATGAATGAATTCCCCAACTTTTAATACTGGTTTTGTTAGTTCCATTGCAGATGTCAACCTGCCATAGATCGCTTCTTCTACCCCTACTTGCTGTTGTTTGGCTTTGCTGGTCAAGCCCATCTTCCACCCGATGAATCTGTTATCACCAGTGATCGTCTCATTTATGCTCAACTTCTGAATTTCATATGCTTGATTTACTGTTAGTTCAGGATTGGATAATGTAAGCTTATCCATTTCACGACCATTTTTTTGTGATTCGGCTACCCGTTTTGCTAGTTGATCTAGTTTCATCTTAAAGTCCCTTCTTTCTGAAACGCCATTTGCTCAGCTACTTCAATTATGGTATCTTCCTGACCACCAACCACTTTTTGTCGACCCAGCTCCATCAAAATATCCCGGGCGTTAACTCCATACTTTTTCGCCGCTTTATTTGCATGTAATAAGAAGCTGGAGTACACGCCACTATAACCCATGATTAAACTCGAGTCTGTTATTTCCTGGGGCTTGGGCATGATTGTATTTCCAACTTCCTCCGAAAGATCTAGCATTTTATATAAGTCAATTTCGGTACGGATACCCATCCTATCCAGAACGGCAACAAGCACTTCCGTCTGGGTATTACCAGCACCTGCACCGAGACAGCGGATGCTGCCATCGATTCTATTCGCCCCTTCTTCAATTGCCATAAGTGAATTTGCCACAGCGAGCGATAGGTTATTGTGAGCATGAAAACCAATATCGATATTCAGATTTGATCTTAATAACCGGATCCGCGTCTTCACATCTTGGGGCAAAAATGATCCTGCTGAATCAACAACATACACAGCATCCGCTCCATAGGATTCCATTAAAATGGCTTGTTCAAGAAGTTTTTCCGGTGATGCCATGTGAGACATCATTAAAAACCCGATTGCTTCCATACCGAGATGTTTCGCAGCTTCCAGATGTTGCTTTGAGACATCCGCTTCCGTTACGTGGGTTGCAATCCGCGCCATTTTCGCCCCAACGAGAGCGGCTTCTCTTAATTGGTCGATTGTCCCTATACCAGGGATTAAAAGTACTGATATAACCGATTGGCCTGCAGCTTCAACAGCGGCTTCCACCAATTCAATATCATTCACTTTTGAAAAACCATATTGTAAGGATGATCCGCCCAGACCATCTCCATGCGACACTTCAATATAAGGGACACCAGCAGCACTAAGTTTCCCAGTCATGTTCTTTACTTGATCGACGGTGAATTGATGCGCCACTACATGGCTCCCATCCCGCAATGCAACTTCAGTCACCAATACATCTTTACGCAAATGAACCCCACCTTTACAGTTCCGATTACCTTTTTCAAACATAATGTTCGAATTGGCTTTTAGCGATCTCTTCCCCTACTTTTACAGCTGAAGCCGTCATTATATCCAAATTACCTGCATATACGGGAAGAAAATCCCCTAACCCTTTCACTTCCAGAAGGACTGTTATTTGTTTCCCATCAAATATCGGCTCTGTCTTCAGGCGGTACCCTGGAACATATTCAGAAACTTTTTCCGCCATCTTATTTATGGACGTTGTTATTGCTTTCACATCAAAAGAATCCGATTGAAGCAGACAATGAATGGTATCCCTCATGATGAGTGGCGGTTCGGCAGGATTCAGCAGAATGATAGCCTTCCCCTTTTTCGCTCCACCTACCTGTTCCAGGGCCCTTGCCGTCGTTTGGGTGAACTCATCAATATTAGCCCGGGTTCCGGGACCGGCACTCCTGCTGGAAATTGTGGCTATTATTTCGGCATATTCGACCTGGGCCACTTGACTGATCGCATGAACGATGGGGATTGTCGCCTGACCGCCGCATGTAATCATGTTAACAACCGCTTCATTCAAATTTTCTTTTAAATTCACGGAAGGAACGATAAACGGTCCGATCGCGGCAGGAGTCAAGTCTATCAACTTCTTGTTCATCTTTTTCAAGGCTTCGCAGTGAAAAACATGTGCCTTCGCAGATGTTGCATCGAATAAAATGTCTGCAAGCGCCGGCCTTTCCAAAAATCCATCCATGCCATTTGCTATGACATGATGTCCGTGCATCCTAGCCTTCTTCAAACCCTCTGATTCCGTGTCGATACCAATCATTACCGACATTTCGAGAACATCCGACCGATGAATTTTCATCATTAAGTCCGTGCCGATATTCCCTGATCCAATAATGCCTACTTTTAGTTTTTTCAAGGTAGCTGGGCTCCTTTCACTCAAAATTAACCGAGACCTTTCCAAGCTTTTCTCCAAAGTCAGCAGAAAAACGGTCACCTGGTTTCGCTTCGATTGCTGCGGATAACGCACCGGACAAAATTACTTCGCCCGCATCCAATGAACCTTTAAACCCATACAGTTTATTTGCTAGCCAGGCCACGCAATTTGCTGGATTTCCAAGTACTGCTTCACCTGTTCCTTGGTTCATGAATTCGCCATTTTTATATAGGCTCATTCGAATGGAAGGGAGGTCGATATCACTCAAGTGAATTTTGCGATCTCCCAGAATATATAGACCCGATGATGCATTATCCGCCACAGTGTCCGGAAGTTTAATCTTCCAATCCATCACCCGGCTATCAACCACTTCGATCGAAGCAACCACATAATCAGTGGCTTCGATTACATCAGCAACCGTAATATCGGGACCATGTAGATCTTTCTTTAAAATAAAAGCTACTTCTGCCTCCACTTTCGGTTGGATCAACCGCAGACTCGAAACACTGCCATTATTTTCTATTTTCATCCCATCAAGTAAATGTCCGTAATCTGGTTCATTCACTCCCAGAACTTCCTGCATAGCCTTTGAAGTCAAGCCTATTTTCTTACCTGATACTTCCAGACCGGACTGGGTTTTCCTTCGAATGGTTTCAAGCTGAATTTGGTAGGCATCCTCCACGTCCAAATCCGGAATTTCACTGGTGGGGGCCGTAATCCCAATTCCTGTTTTTTCCGCTATCAAAAACCTGGCAGACCATTCTGTTAAACTAACGTTCATGTTGCTTCCCCCCTCCTTTATAATTTAATCGTGACGTTAGACAGTTCACTGTAAAATTCGAAACTATGAGACCCGCCTTCACGGCCGATGCCACTGTGCTTCATACCACCAAAAGGTGTGCGCAAATCACGCAAATACCAAGTATTCACCCAGATAATGCCCGCCTCTATTTTAGAAGCGACACGATGCGCTCTCCTTAAATCATTGGTCCAAATCGTTGCCCCCAGTCCGTAATGAGTATCATTAGCGTGCTCCAGTACTTCTTCTTCCGTTTCGAAAGGCATGACCGTTACCACAGGACCAAAAATTTCTTCCCGTACACAACGGGATTCACGCGTAACTCCGGCAATAATTGTCGGCTCAATGAAAAAACCTTTGTCAAACTGTCCGGCTCTTCTTCCTCCAGTTAATATTTTCGCTCCTTCTTCTTTCGCCAGGTCAATGTAACTCATCACTTTTTTATAATGTTCTTTTCCTATTACAGCTCCTACTTCCGTTTCGGAATCAAACGGATCCCCGACTTTTAATTTTTTTGTTCGCGCGACCATCTTTTCAAGGAATTCGTCATACAATTCTTGCTGAACATAGATTCGTGATCCACATAAACAAACTTCACCTTGGTTCATGAAGCTTGATTTCAATGTCGTTTCGATTACTTCATCAAGATTCGAGTCTGCAAACACAATATTCGGATTTTTCCCGCCCAGTTCAAAAGAGATTTTTTTCAACGTGGGGGCGGCAGCTTTCATAATCGCTGTTCCCGTTCTTGTTTCCCCAGTGAATGTTATCGCATCGACGTCAGGATGTTCACTTAGAGCAGCTCCAGCTGAATTTCCACCATATCCATGCACAAGGTTGACGACTCCATCAGGAACTCCCGCTTCCTTACAAATCTCCATTAACTTTGTCGCTGTCATCGGTGTCAGTTCAGCTGGTTTCATAACCGCTGTATTGCCAGCTGCCAGGCATGGTGCCAATTTCCATGTCAACAATAGCAGAGGTAAATTCCAAGGATTAATCATCCCTACCACCCCTACGGGCCGCCTAATCGAATAATGAAGTGCAATGTTGTTCTGGTTGAATGATTCATTACCGAGTGTAGTGATATAGTCCGCAAAAAAGTGGAAATTGTGAGCTGAACGCTTGATGTCCATTTCCAGTGCAAGGCTATATGGTTTCCCTGTATCAAGGGTTTCCAAAATTGTCAGTTCTTCTTTCTTTTCCAAAATGAGATCTCCGATTCGTCTTAGAACCGCAGAGCGTTCATTATCGGTAAAAGATTTCCAAGGACCTTTAAGGGCATGTCTTGCTGCAGAAACAGCCTGATTCACCTCCTCTTTTCCTCCTTCCGCAACCCATCCAAGTATTTCTTCCGTTGCGGGATTGATATTATCAAAAGTCTTGGATTGATTTGGATTCAGGAATTCCCCGTTAATAAAGTGCCGGCAATCTATTGATTTAGTTGTATTTATACTATCTTTTGCTGCTTGCATGAAACATCCCTCTCCCTTTATTGAGACACTGGCTTAGTCAAATGCCTCAATCTTGTATTTCCACAATCATTTCAATTTCAATTGCAGTGTTATTTGGAAGCTGGGCCATTCCCACTGCTGACCGAGCATGTCTACCCCTCTCTCCAAATACGGCCACAAGCAGGTCTGATGCGCCATTCAATACTTTGGGCTGACCTGTGAAATTTTCGGCTGAATTAACCATTCCGAGAATTTTGATTACCTTCTTCACTCTGGATAGCTCTCCAAGCTCATCCTTCAGCACCCTCAGAAGATTAATCATTGACTGCCTCGCTGCCTGATACCCTTCCTCTTCCGTCAGCTCTTTGCCAACCTTGCCGTGATATTCATCAACACCTTGTCCGGATGTGAAGATCAAATTCCCCACCCGAACGTGGCTAACGTAGTTGCCGACCGCTTCCCTTGGCGGCTCAAGCATGATTCCAAGCTCTTCAAGGACTTGTTCTGGCGCTTTAATCTGTTTTTCCATGCTTCTCCCCTCGTGATTCCAAATTTAAAAACCTCAATGCATTTCCCCCTAAAAGATTCGCTTTCACTTCATCTGATAGATTCAGAGTGTCATTAATTACTTGACCTGGAGGCTTTTCTCTCAATAAAAATGGATAGTCGGAACCCATCAGCACTTTCTTATATCCAAAACGGTCAATCAGATACTGAATATTCCGGGTATCATAGTTCAGGGAATCAAAATAAAACTTTTGTGCATAATGGCTTGGTGGCATTGATGTTTTTCTTAAATCAGGCCATACTTCCCATCCCTGATCGATCCGAGGTAAAATATATGGAAGTGAGCCCCCGCCATGTGCAAAACAGATTTTCAGATCCGGGAACTTTTCCATGACGCCACTCCATGCAATGCTTGCTGCCGCCAATGCCGTTTCACTCGGCATCGCCACTGTATACATGAGGTTATGCCTTTCCGTTCGGTCTTTTGCCATTGTTTCCCATGGATGAATAAACAGAGGGACTTTCCATTTTTCGGCCATCTGGAAGAACTCCAATAATACGGGTGAATCCAGATTTTCTCCATTTACGTTAGTACCAATTTCGATCCCCGCCAGGCCCAGCTCAAATTTACAGCGTTCCATTTCCCCAATTGCCACTTTCAAATCCTGAAGCGGTACAGTACCGAGACCGATGAACCTGTCAGGATGCCTGTTCACAGTCTCAGCAATGAAATCATTCTGGAACTGGGACATGTATAGCGCCTGGTCAATTGGCGCCCAGTATGAAAATGTCACTGGCACCGGTGAGAGCACCTGCATATCGACTCCTTCCGCATCCATATCCTGAATGCGTTTTTCAGGGTCCCATACCTGGTCAGTCACTTTCCTGAACAGCTTTCCGCTTACCATGATATCCGCCCCGCAAGAACATTTCTGCTCTAGGACTGGCCAGCGTCCCTGACCAAATTTACCGGTTAAGTCTGGCAGGTCCAACGGAAGAATATGTGTATGAAAATCTATTCGCATTTCCAGGCCTCAACGTTTTCTGACATGACATGACCGCATACATGGCAAGTGCGAAGTTCCTTACTTCCATTGAAGGCTTCAATGGCTTCTTTCACCTGGACCTCAATATTCGTCAATTGGATCGTAACTTTGTGCATCTCATGATTACAATTCCCACAGAACCAAACAAAATCTTCAAGTTCATCTTTAGCACGCTTGCGCTCTATGACAATGCCGTAAGTATCAGATACACGATGAGGAGAATGAGGTACACCAGCTGGCAGCATAAACATTTCCCCCTCCTTTACCTCCACTACTTCACGCTCACCGTTTTGATTGATGCATTCTACATAGCAGGAGCCTTTTATCTGATAAAACAACTCGTCAGAAGGGTCTACATGAAAATCCCGCCGATAATTTGGACCACCCAGAAGCATGACAATGAATTCGGAATCTTCCCAAAGCACTTTGTTATTAACCGGCGGTTTCAATAAATTTTTATTGTCTTCAATAACTTTTATTAGATTTAATGATCTAGCCTGTAATTTTGAAGATTGAGCATATCCTTTCATAAATAAACTACCTCCAGTTTTCTTAATAGTCCGAAAATTTACATTAACGACATATAACCAACCTGTTTTGAAATCATTTGTGCCGATCGTATCACAGACTGAATAATTCTCGTTTTTTCTTTCCCAATCATATAATGTCGATCCCCGACAAGGTTAAGTGCTGCAATAACTTGGCCATTATAGGATTTAATGGGTGCTGCAACGCCATATAACCCAAAATCATTTTCGTCATCACTAATCGCAAATCCTTGTTTGCGGATGTCCTTTAATTCTTCATTCAATTGGTTAATGCAAGTAATCGTGTTAGTTGAGTGCTTCAATAGCCCTTTTGCAAGCGTAGGCTGAATAAAGGATGGGTTAAAGGCAAGTAATACTTTCCCGCTGCTCGTACAATGAGCTGGTTTTCTTGCGCCTATATATGTGGTCATATGCTCGGCATGAGGGGACGACATTTTCATCACAAACCTGACTTCGCCTTCGTGAAACATACCGATGTGAGAATTTCCCCTAAATTGCAGGACAAGATTACTGATAATTGGACCTGCCTCATAATGAATATCCTGCTGATACATGACTTTACTGCTCCACTCAAGTAACTTCCACCCAAGCCGGTATTTTCGATCTTTTCCTTGGATCAGCATCCCTTCCTTGCACATCGTTTTCACTAGATGATGAGATGAGCTTGGACTCATATTCAATTTTTCAGCTATTTCCTTATTTCCAAGTGAGGGTTCTTCATTAGTGAATAAATCAAGTATCTTTATTAGCTTCTCAACGGAAGAAATCATGACGGCCCCCCTGCCTATTCAACTATTAAAATTACTGGTTAACCGCATCGATGGCTACTTTCATCGGTTTGTTAAGCACTTCATCGACCATACTAAAGTTCTTGTTTTTCTTATATTTATTATAAAAAATAGCTCTTTTCCGAACTGGATCACCCGTGTAATAACGCTCGTATTGAAGGAGGCGCTGCCCAAATGCTTCCCCGCATAAATCCCAAGCAAGTTTAAACACCCTTACCCGCTCTTCCGCTGAAACTCCGCTTCGGCCTCCATAATATTTATCGATATCACTGCGTAATTCCGGATTATCAAAGTCGGCCCCTGTCGGAGACATCAACAGCCCGCCAGCTCCAATGGTCTGTATAACCTCTATGGCACGGGGATACATCTCTGGAAGGAAACCGCGAATCGTTTCCAATGCATCCGGATTTGGCCGGGCCTCACCGTAGTCATTAATCGTATACTCATATTCTGCTACCCGAAGCAGTGAACGGATTACTTCGACGGATTGAACAAGTTCACCCAAATCACGCTGTACATGCAGGAATCCATCAACTCCGATCGAGTCTGCCACTTTACAAGCAACTTCAACGGCAAATGCCAGTTTAATATATCCACGCACTCCTGATTGGTGAGCAGGCTGTTCAGCGATCCCCGTCATTGGATACAAACGGTTTGCCGCCTCAACATTGTTGTATAGGAAGACGCGATTCCAAGGAACCAGTACATCATTAAATACAAGCAGGGCATCCATTTCCTCATAGCGGGAAGCCAGTGGATGGTCAAACATCGAGCGTGTTCCGTCCTGCATTGGTTCCCGGCAGATTATTCGCAGTCCAGGCGTATCGATCGGCAGTGCAAATGCTACCGCGTGACGTTCATCCCCTGGTGTGAATCCTGGGAAAGAATAGATAATCACCTCATCTGTAATGGGTGCAAGGGTTGCTAACATTTTTGCACCGCGTACCAGTATTCCTTCTTCTTTTTCCTCAACGGTCCCTAAGTGGGTATATGTTTCTTTTTGTTCATGAGATTGCTTGCTTCGATCATTTTGAGGATTAATGATCGCATGCGTTAAGAATAAATCATTGTCACGAATATAGGTATAATAATCCTGGATGTTCTTAGACCAGTCTGTGTTGTATTTATCAAGAAACCAGGAATTATGTGCCATGGAAGTGACCACGACATTTAAAAAGTCCGGCGTTCTCCCCATTAGTCCATATGTCATCCTTGCATACACTTCAAATAATTTACTTCTTTTTTGCAGATCCTCCGATGTCTTCGGGAATAAGAAAGCATTGTTAACACGTTCACCTGTTTCTTTGCAAATGTGGGTGATTTCATCTTGATATTCCGGGTCATGTTGAATGTCATACAACTTCGCAATTTCTTGTATCGGCTGTTTAAAAGTTGGCTCATTATAAATATCCTCAACCACTCTTCCACCAAGCCAGACTTCTGGCTTTCTGGATTTAATTCTATTAATATATTCTTCGCCGGTTTTAATGCCCATAAGAATAAGAATCCCCCTTAATTTACAAGTTGTTTAGCAGACCCCATTTTCCCTTGATAAAAAGTAAGCGCTTCCAAATCTTCAAAATGTAACTCCTGGATCTCACCGATGAACAATACATGATCACCAGCATCATACTCTTTCCATGGTTTGCATTCCATCCAGGCAACACTTCCATTTATTTTTGGCGAAATCCCCTTGTTATCCCAGTCAATCTCAAGTGTTTCCTGTTTACTTCCAGCAAATTTCCATGCAATGGATTCTTGTTCATCCGACAAAATATTAATGGTAAAAGATTTATCTTTCATGCTAGTGCAGGCTTTTGCTTCTTTATGAATTGATACTAAAGCAAGCGGGGGATCCAAGGAAACCGAGGTAAATGAATTCACAGTAATGCCCTTTTGAACTTTCCCATCAAACCAGCTCACAATCGTAACTCCGGTTGGGAATTTACCAAAGCAATTTCTCAACTCGCGCCCATTCATCTTATCACCTCCTACTCTTTTATTATGAATTCATTATAGTAAACTTAATAAACTTAAAAATCCATATAATTTCATAATATGAAATTTAAGAAAAATTTTTAATAGCTCTTATTAATTGTGAACTATCGTATAAAAGAACGCCCCCAAGAAAAGACTTTCATTACCGCATTATCAAAAATCAGTGTTAAACTATCCATGATCATTCATATTTCCAGCTTAATTAATAATGATCTTTTGGGTTGACTCGAATATATGAAAGTGGTGAGGGAAGTTTCAATTTTGCGTTCATTTAGAAAGATCTACCAATTTTTTGCGGATATTCCTTTAAAAAAAGGAGTGGTTTTGAATTACCGCTACGAGGTAAAAGCTGTAATCGGAACAGGAAGCTACGGTATCATTTATCTTTGCAATGATTTGAAAATGAATGAAAATATAGTGATCAAGCAGCTACGGAAAAGTAAACGCCGCAGCAAAAAAGAGCTGAAACAGTTTGAAAATGAAATCTCCATATTGCAAAAGTTAAACCACAAAAACATCCCCAAATTTCACGAGAAATTTTCACAAGACGGAAATGTTTATTTTGTGATGGATTTCATTGAAGGAGATAATTTAGAAGACCATATTTTCTTGAATCATATAACGTTCAATGAGAAAGAGTCTCTATTATTTCTTGATGAGTTGGTCGGATTAGTATCTTATCTACATGACCATGACATTTTCCATCAAGATTTACGTATACCAAATATTTTACTTAAGAACCATCAGCCCATTTTGATAGACTTTGGTTTGTCTAAAATGATCGATTCAGCCGATCTCGCAAAAGATTCCATTATGCAGATGAAAAGGCAGGATTTTTACGACTTGGGTGAAATGCTCTTATATGTACTTTATACGACGTACGCTTCCAAAAATAAAAAGGCTCTTCCTTGGACAGAAGAGCTTTCGTTAGAAAAAGAAACCGTGCATATACTGAAAAGGTTATTAACCATCCAAGAACCCTATTCAGATATCAAAGAAATTTCAATGGACCTGCAGGCTGCATTGAAGTCAATGAAACGGAATTAGCTGCTACTGCCACGCCCCTTTCTCTTGTAGCGATCACTTCCACTCATGGGATATCTTTTATACCCGCGGCTGCTGCTACTGCTGCCTCGGCGATAATGACCATGTCTTCGCTCACTGCTGCCTTGGGAAAGCTGTTTGATTTTTTTCATAATTTTTTTCAGCATATCTTTCACCTCTTTTATTTTGGTTTTAAAGCTTGTTATTCATTTAGCCTAACATAGTCACAGTATAAACCTTATTAATAAGTACTATAATTTTTTTTCATTTATGTTACATTCCATTACTGCTTACTTTTTTCATGGAGTGGGTTTATTTCATTGTTGGTCAAATGATTCCTTCCATTGAAAATGACTATATTAAAGAGAAGAACCACCGTTAAATTGAACAGTGGTCCTCTTCTACTTGGTGGAGTCATTAGGTATGCCTTGCTGTTTCATTTTGAAGGAAGGTTCTACATAAATGGAATATATCAAAACAATTATTGACCAAATCACATTTCCAATAAAAGGCTGTTGATTGTGTAAAAAAAACAAAGTCAAACTAATCACTCCGAACAGGAATCAGCCTTAATCCCCACATTTCTAACCTCATATATCCATAGACCATCACGATGGATATAAGGGCCACTAATACTCTAAATAAGCGCTCTGGTATATCAGCTAATCCAAACCTTGTCACCAACCCTATTTGATTGGCATTAGAATCATAGAAAATTGATGTAAACAGTAAAATGACCGCACCAAATATATAAAAATAACCAATTAAAGAAACTCCTAATGGCCTTTTCATAAATATATCCCGCCTCACCAAAACAGCAAATTACTTATCGATATTTACCATTTCAGTTAATAATTGTAATTATAGAATAGCATAATCCGGGTTAATTGAAAATAATCTGCCGTTTTACGAATCCCCCTGCTCAAAAATGAAAATCAGGCAGTAAACAAAAAAACCTGGCGAATATTTCATCGCCAGGTTTTTCTTCGTTCATTTTTATTTTACAGCTTCTTTTAATTCCTTACCTGCTTTAAAAGCGGGTACTTTACTAGCTGCAATTTGTATTTCTTCGCCAGTTTGCGGGTTTCTTCCTGTACGAGCAGCTCGGTCACGCACTTCAAATGTACCAAAACCAACTAATTGGATTTTTTCTTCTTTAGCAAGTGTAGCCGTGATTGTTTCAAACAATGCGTCCACTACTTTTTTTGCGTCGTCTTTTGTCAGTTCAGCTTGTGCTGCAACACTGCTCACTAATTCTGTTTTATTCATATGAACACCTCATCCTTTTATTTTGTATAAAGTATGTAGAGAAGACAACATAACATATCTTGTATGCCTCTGTCACTTAATATGGCCAAATAAAAGGAATTGTAGCTCTAAATTGATCTTTTTTGAAGATAAAAGGGCTTTGATTAGCATTAACCTAAGCACTGTCTGACTCTTGTTCAACTTTCTGTAGTTTCCAGCTGCAGCCATTGATAGATGGTATCCATATCAATGTTTTCTTCTAAATGGGAAGCCAAGAGATTATACGCTTCCTCCCTACGCTCCGAGTCGCTTTGAACGTTTTCCTTCACTTCATCCAACCCCTTGTTCCGTCGAATTTGGTTAACTAGTAATCTAGTGAACAAGCGATTATGGAATATCCCATGAAGATATGTTCCCATTACTTTGTTGTCATTGGAAATGGCTCCATCCTCTCTTCCATCCTTCAATAAAAGAAAGGGCCTTACTTGTGACTTCAATGTCGTTCTGCCTAAATGTATTTCGAAACCGTTAAGATTCATTTGACCTTCCATTATCCCAGCAGAAAGAACACCTTCCATTTGTACCGTTTTCTTTTCTGCTTGAAATACGGTTTCCACCGGAAGAAGCGAGAGCCCTTCTGCGTTCTCACCGTCACCTTCGACCGCGTCAGGATCGAAAAGTTTGGTCCCTAGCATTTGAAAACCGCCGCATATACCGAATATCAACGTTCCTTGTTTCCGCAGTTCATTGATGGCCCTACCCAACCCCATACGATTCAACCACTCTAAATCTTCCATCGTGTTTTTTGTACCCGGCAAAATAAGAAGATCGGGATTACCTAACTCATGGACACTGCTTACTAGGCGGACACCTACTCCGGGTTCATCGAAAAAAGGATCCACATCTGTAAAATTGGAGATCCGCGGAAATCTCAAGACGGCTACATCGATCGGAAACTCAGCCTTTTTAGGTTTTTTAAAACGTAAGGAAGAGAGTGCTAGTGAATCTTCAGCTTCAATATTCACGTCTAGATAGGGCAGCACCCCGAGAACCGGAATCCCGGTTTCCTTTTCCACCCATTCAATGCCATCGTCCAACAATTCACGCATGCCACGAAATTTATTGATGATGATCCCCTTTACACGATCTCGTTCATCTTGATCCAATAAGGCAAGTGTCCCGATGATGGACGCAAATACTCCACCACGATCAATATCAGCCACTAAAATGACAGCCGCATCCGTAAGTTTAGCCATTCGCATATTCGCAATATCCCGGTCCTTAAGGTTAATTTCAGCCGGACTTCCTGCCCCTTCGAGTACGATGATGTCATATTCATCTTGAAGTTTTTCCACCGATTTACGGATAATGGGCATGGCCTCCTGGACAAATTGAGACCGATAGCTTTTTGCATTCATATCAAGAAAATGCTTTCCGTGCACGATGACTTCCGAAACCATATCCTGCTTCGGTTTCAGTAATATCGGATTCATATCGGTCGTTGCTGTGATCCGTGCTGCTTCCGCCTGTACTCCCTGAGCCCGTCCGATTTCACCGCCATCCAAGGTTACATAAGAATTCAAAGCCATGTTTTGTGATTTGAATGGGACAACACGTAATCCTTTATTGGAAAAGACCCGGCAAAATGCCGTACAAATCAAGCTTTTCCCTACATCAGATGACGTCCCTTGTATCATAATGGATCGTGCCTTCATTACGCTCACCCCCTAAAACTCTAATCCTTTGACAGCGCCGATACCCTCGTCATAATAATGTTTGGTCGCCTCAATCGATGAAACCAAATCCGCCATTTCCATCAGCCCTGGTTTGGCATCCCTACCGGTAATGACTATATGCATATGGGCGGGACGATTTCGAATGGCATCGATGACTTCAGCCAATGGCAAGACATCTTCAATCGGAAATTTGGAGATCGCTAACGCATTGTTCAACTCATCCAAAACAAGTAAATCAATGCCTGGATCACTAAGGGCCAGTTTCGCCTTTTCCCATGCTAACGCTAATGCTCTGCGATGCTCTTCTGGAGTTTTGGTCCACGTAAAACCAATACCTAGCTGTTCCATTTCAACTCCTAATTTTCTCAAAGCCAATGCTTCCCCATATGTACGCTCAGGAGATTTTATGAACTGAAGGTATTTGACATTCATTCCTCTGCCGATGGCCCTTAAAGTCACCCCTAATGAGGCAGTCGTTTTCCCTTTCCCGTTCCCTGTATAAATAAGCATTAATCCTCTGCGTGCCACTCACTCACCTACCTTCATAGCCAAACTGTTTTTTCTATGTATGAAGTCCTTTTAGTAGCAGGAACCGGTTGATCTCCTTTAGGGTATCCGACAAAAATGGTGCCGATCACTTTTTTATTTTCCGGTGAACCGATAAATTCGTGCAGGCGTTCATCCCTGACAAGACCCACTCCTCTAGTGCGCCAAACGAATCCAAGACCAAGTTCTTTTGCCGCAAGCCACATCGAATGGACGGCACAACAAGAAGCGAATACATTGTCTTCGGATGAATCTGGATCCTCAGGCAAAATATCAGAAGTCACGACAATGATAAGTGGTGTCGTCTTTACAACTTCAAGTGAACTTTCCATCAATTTTGGTTTGGTCGGGAAGCGTTCAAGTAAATACCTTTCTGCCAATCTTTCATAACGGTGCTTCGCTTCTCCTTTGATTACATAAAAACTCCAAGGTTCACGCAATCGGTCGTTAGGAGCATAGGTAGCCGCTTCCAATAACTGCCTGATTTTTTGGTCTTCCACTTCTTTTTCTTCGTAATTCCTTATTGCCCGGCGTTCCTTCAATTCTTGAATGATGGACATTCCGATTCATTCCCTTCAATAATGGACTCTGATTCAATCACTCTTTCAAACCATTGGATTTTTTCTCTTAATTGGACGACATCCCCTACTAGAAAGATTGACGGATTTTGAATTTCTTCTTTTACAGCCTTCAAAGAAATCGAACTCAAAGTACCGGTGATTGTCCTTTGTTTATCTGTCGTGCCCCATTCAATGACGGCCACTGGCGTTTTACCATCCCTGCCATGCTCCATCAACTTTTCACAGATAAACGGCATATTACCTATCCCCATATAAAAGGCGATAGTATCAATGCCTTGAGCCAATGCCTGCCAATTCAGGTTATCCTGCCCCTTGTAATCACGGCCATGGCCTGTCACAATGGCATAACTTGAGGCATGTTCACGGTGTGTTACCGGGATGCCTGCATAAGCCGGTGCTGCGATTCCAGCTGTGATTCCTGGGACGATATCATATTCAATCCCATTAGCAGCCAGTATCTCTGCTTCCTCACCGCCCCGCCCAAAGACAAATGGATCTCCCCCCTTAAGACGGGTGACGTTTTTACCCTGTAAGGCTTTTTCCACTAAAAGTTCATGTATTTCATTTTGAATGAGATGATGTTTCCCTGGTGATTTCCCGCAATACACCAGTTCTGCATCTTCTTTTGCATAGGTTAATAGTTCTGGATTGACAAGCCTGTCATATGCAATGACATCCGCCTTTTGGATACATTCCAGTCCATATACCGTAATCAGTTTCGGATCTCCGGGACCCGCACCGACCAGATGAACTTTTCCCGGTTTCATGCTAGCTCCTCCTCTTAATCTTCAAAAAATACCTTTTCCTTGTTGATAGTTTCATGGGTTGATCTGTTTTTTTGTTTTAAGCAAGCATCGATCCAGTTCTTTGCAAGTGTTGGATTAGAAGCAAAATGAAAGTGAGTATACCCAGCAACAAGGTTACCTAAAACACACCCCTCTTGTTTCGAACCAAATCTGCCTTTGGCTTCATAAGCATGTGTAAGATCATCATCCGCTTCAAATGTCGAGTAGTGGAACTCATGACCTTTTGCCTGTTCAATTTCATTGATCAAAAAATTGCTTGAAGTTCCTGTAATTTCACGATACCCAAGTGCCGCAAGCTTTTTCTGCATTTTAATCCTGCCTGGTATCATTCCTGCCATCTGATGTGTTTCTCCTGAAGTTGTTTCAATCGATTTGCTCAAAAACATGAAACCGCCACATTCCGCTAGAGTCGGCATCCCCATTTCAATGGAGCTTCTTATGGATCTGATAGCACCCACGTTACGGGAAAGTTCATCTGCAAATTCCTCAGGAAAACCGCCTCCAAGGTATAAACCATCTGCATCCGATGGAACTTCTTCTCCTTTTAATGGTGAAAAATATTTGATGTTCGCCCCATTTGCTTCAAGCAACTCAAGGTTTTCCTGATAATAAAAATTGAAGGCTGCATCTTTTGCGACGGCAATGCACACGTCCTTTTCATTTTGGGGTTGAAATATATTTGAGTTTCCACTGGAAACGGCGCTTGTCTTGGACAACCGGTACAACTGATCGATATCGATCGTTTCCATGACTAATTGTGCCAGCTTATCGAAAAACGGGTTTAGTTCCCCGCGTTCAATAGCAGGAATTAAACCCAAATGACGGCTAGGAATATCAATATCCATTTCCCGCTTCATATAACCCAGCACCGGTACATTGCATTCTTGCTCAATGGCTTCTTTGACAATTTTGTAATGGCCTGCACTTCCCACTTGATTGGCAATGACCCCTATGATGTTCGGACCGGTCGAAAAATCCTGAAAGCCTTTTACAATGGCAGCTGCACTCCGTGCCATGCTGGCACAATTGACTACCAATAGGACAGGGCTTTGCGTGATGATGCTGATTTCAGCCGTCGATCCTGTATTGGATAAAGGACTTTTGCCGTCGAAGAAGCCCATGACTCCTTCGATGATCGATATATCAGCTCCGGTACCTGCTTTGTTAAGGATTTCCAGGACAGTGTCATGTTCGAACATCCAACTGTCAAGATTGCGTGAAATCCGTCCTGTAACTGCGGTATGATAAGTAGGATCAATATAGTCAGGACCACATTTGAACCCCTGAACAGTATAGCCTTTCTTCTGGAGGGCTGCCATGATGCCGATGGTCAATGTCGTTTTACCGACACCGCTTCCGGTACCCGCAATTACCAATCTTCTATCGTTCATATTTGTTTCTCCCTCCTTAAAAAGGAATGATCCCAACTGATATGGTTACGTTCCCCGATTTTTTCTTAACTAGCTCCAATTGATCAGCTTTAGTATAAATCCTCACAGCCGGTTCACTCACACCATATGCACCTGTGTATTTAAATACAGTATCGGATGGCGCTTCGATTTTGGCTTGATTAAGCTCTTCCGGTTCATAATGCACGAATTCCCAGCCATATTTTTCAACTACTTCAATCAAGCCGATTTCGTCTTTCTTTATGGAAATTGTACAGAGCGCTTTAACGCTTTTTAAGGAAAACGATAATTCGGCTAGTGTTTCTGCAATCACCTGCTCAATTTCAGCAGCCGCTGTTCCCCTATTGCACCCGATACCGAGAGCAATGACTTTTGGACGATATACGATCCCATTTTCCAGGATCCTCTTTTCTGATTGGCTAAGCATGCGGTGAGTCACGACCAGAGCTGCTTGCGGCTTTGCTTGAAGCGCTTCTTCAATGGATGGGTATACGATTATTCGTTCAGGTAATGCCGTTTCATAATGCCACCAGTTCCGTTCACCTGACTCCTGTACAACGGCAACATGCTCTTCATTTACAACGGACGCACTTACTGGCGTCAATTTTTCTGCGGAATCCCAAATCCAACCGAAGCGCTGGCCGAATAAGTCGACAGGAATCGTTTTTTGTACATCCGAAGCCGTGGTGATTATAGCTTTTGCATCAAGTGCTGCAGCCACTTCCTTAGTCAGTTCATTTGCTCCTCCCAGATGTCCTGACAGTACACTGATGACATTTTCCCCTTTATCATCAATGACAACCACACCTGGATCCGTTTTCTTATCCTTCAAAATTGGTGCAATCATCCTGACTACTGCCCCGAGTGAAATAATTAAAATGATTCCTTTATATTCCTTGAATAAAGCTGGTAATAGCATACGGACACTGCCCGAAAAAAGCTGGATCTGTTTATGCTCTTCGTCCCCTTTTTCAAACTTGCTCATGTAATATAGATCGGAATTCGAAAAAACGGTATGTAATTTTCGTGCCAGCTCGACACCATGCTTTGTAATCGCCACGATTGCATAAGTATGAGACCGTTTAATGGGAGCAAGTTCCGCTTCTTTCAATTCAATGATCATGGCTTAACACCTTTTCTGAAACCGTGGGTAAAACTCGCATCATAAAGTTTGGAACGGTATTCATCTTTATCATGAATGGTAGGGTCTAACGCCCATCCAGCCAAAATCATCGCATGCTTGCGGATACCATTTTGACGCATATCATCATCTAAGTTCACTAACGTGGTTCGGACAATTTTTTGGTCCGGCCATGTTGCCCGTTGAATGACTGCTACCGGAGTATCATCCTTCCAACCGGCTTCCTGGAGTTCTTTAACGATTTTTTTGGTCAAGGTCGCACTCAAGAATAGGGCAATCGTACAGTGATGACTTGCCAAATCACGTAACTTCTCAAATTCCGGAACAGGCGTACGTCCTTCAGCCCTCGTTAATATGAGTGTCTGAGTTAAATCAGGGATGGTCAACTCTGCTCCTATTGCCGCTGCTGAGGCAAATACCGAACTTACGCCAGGTATCACCTCATAACCAATACCCTCTTTCTTCAATAAGACAATTTGTTCCATGATTGCGCCGTACATGGCAGGATCCCCTGTATGGATTCTTGCAACCATCTTTCCTTCTTTAACACGCTCAACCATGATGCCAACAATTTCTTCCAAATGCATTCCAGCTGTTTTTAGCACCTCGGCATCGGGTTTTGCCTTAGCAATCAATTCTTCATTCACTAATGAATCCGTATATAAAATAACATCAGCCGTTTGAAGAATGTTCAATCCTTTTACAGTAATCAAATCCGGGTCACCTGGGCCAGCACCTACAATATATATCTTCATTTTCTCACCACCATCAATGTTAAGTATTCCAGTTCAAGTCCTTCCAATTCACTCACTTTCCAAATCACTTCTTCATCGGAAGTGACTTTGGTTACGACCGAGGCCTTTTCAAGCAAGTCCAAATCTTTTAAAACGGTAATCATTAAATCGATGACCTTTGCCACTTTGATGAACACCACGGCATCATGATCTTCGATCGCCTTCTTCATCGCTTCATAATCATCCCTTGCAGGAACTATAGCAACATGATCATCACCATCAGCCAAAGCGATGCCCAGCCTTGACGCTGATCCATTAAAAGAAGAAATGCCCGGGACTGTCTTGATTTCGACTTCGGGATGCAACTCCTGCATCAATTTCATCATATGTATGAACGTACTATATAAAAGCGGATCGCCTTCCGTAACGAAAGCAACATCTTTTCCTTCATATAATTTTTGCCAAACTTTTTCAACCGTTCCGTTCCATTCCCGATCCAAAATCGATTGATCTTTCGTCATCGGAAAAACAAGGCCCAGCATCTCCTTCTCTTCAGGACGAATGTAAACTTCAACGATGCGATGGGCGTAGCTTTTACTTCCTTTTCTTTTTTTGGGATACGCAATGACCGGAGATTCCTGAATCACGCGAAATGCCTTTACTGTAATAAGCTCTGGATCGCCTGGGCCCACGCCTAGGCCATATAATGTACCAAGATTACTCATTCATGTCTTCCTTTCGTTGTGCCGTAATGATATAAACCGGATTAAGCGGTACAAATCTGTTCATTCCCAATATTGGCTTACTTCTGGAGATTTGCGCATGCATGATGGAAGTGTGAAAACCAGCGTCCGCAAATGCCTCATTAGCCCGGTAAAGATTCTCAATCGTCGCAGCATTTAGAACGATCCTGCCGCCTTCGTTAAGCCGTTTGCAGCATGTACTGATTAGATCTACCATTTCGCCGCCAGTCCCGCCAATGAAAATCGCATCAGGATCCGGAAAAGTTTCTAATCCCTGCGGAGCTTTTCCATGAATAGCCGTTATATCGGTACGGAATTTACGTTGGTTTTGATAACAGTTTTCTAAATCAGGCTCATTTTTTTCAATTGCGAAGATTTGGCCTTCTGAAGCAAGCTTAGCCGCTTCAATTGCCATTGATCCCGTACACGTTCCAACATCCCAAACTATGCTGTTTTTCCTGAGCTTCAACGCATGCAGGCTTAATACCCGAATTTCCTTTTTGGTTATGAGTCCCTTATCCGGCTTACGCTGGGAAAATTCCTCATCTTCTATCCCTAAGGACCAGCTTGGACCATCTGATTTTCTTTTCAAAATGACGACATTCAACGGGGAGAATTCCCGCTCCATCATTTCATCAAGTTCATACCAGCCAGAGTCTTCGGTTTCTCCTTGAAGATTTTCAGCCACAAATGCCCGGTATTCAGTCATTCCGAATGAAAGGAGATATTTAGCCAGTTGATTTGGACTATTTTCGATGTCTGTAAGCAAGGCAACTTTCGCTTTCCCATCAATCCTCTGGGCCAGCCCTTTCATACTGCGGCCATGAATACTAACTAGGAAGGCGTCTTGCCAGCTTTCCCCCATTTTTGCAAAAGCAAGCTGAATTGAACTGAAATATGGGTAAACCTCCATGTTGATTTTGCTGGAAAGATAGCCTCCCATTCCATAAAACAATGGGTCACCGGAAGCTAAGACAACTGTTGGACGAGTTTCATCCTGAAGTTGTTCCACGACCTTTTTCAAACCGCCCTTTATGACAATCTTCTTGCCAGAATAGTTCGGAAAGAAGGATAAGACCCGTTCACCTCCGACCAGCACTTCACTTTCTTCTATCCATTGGGCATATTGGGGCAGTAAGCTTTCCTGACCGTTATCCCCTATCCCGATTAATTTAATCGATTGACTCAATTCCAACAGCCCTTCCCAGTAATTGTCCTTTCAACGAATAAATCGCCGTTTCCATTTCAATGCCGCCCTTCACTTGGTTTATGGCAGAGTGACAGCAAGATTCACATAGTTTATTAAAAAAATCAAAATTATTGATCGCTGACATCATATCCCCGACTTGTGATGCTGTGTTTGCATTCTTGATTTCAAGTACAAGATCATCTTCAGCTCCGACACTTTGAGCTATTTCCGATAGAAAACCGAAGTCGACCGGGGCACTTTTTGAATGAACCATCATCACACCTTGGGCCACTTTGGAGAATTTACCCATCATACCGACCAGTGAGACCTTTTTAATTCCCTGCCTCTTACATTGCTTAAGTGAGAAGCCTACAAAGTCACCCATTTCAATAAAGGCTTCCTCAGGTAAATCCTGGAGAAGGCCCATTGCATACTTTTCACTGCGCCCGCCAGTGGTTAGGACAAGGTGCTCACACCCACTCGCTTTGGCGACACTGATAGCCTGGACGATACTTGCCATATAGGCGGAACTGGAAAAAGGGACGACAGTGCCCCTTGTTCCCAAAATGGAAATGCCTCCCACAATCCCCAAGCGGCCATTTAATGTTTTTTTCGCTATTTCTTCACCTGCGGGCACGGAGATGACGACTTTCACTCCTCTATTGATCTTAAATTCTTCCAATGTTTGTTGCACAGTGGTTAAAATCATTTTGCGCGGTACAGGATTAATGGCAGCTTCTCCTACTGGAACGGGAAGACCGGGTTTGGTCACACGGCCCACACCGGTCCCTCCATCCAGGATAATCCCAGGTGCATCCGACCAGCTGACAGTAGAGATAATATGTGCCAGATGGGTGGCATCGGGATCATCTCCGGCATCTTTAATGGTTTCCGCACTAACTGCATTTTCCGATATATCATATTTCTCAATAGTGAAAGTGGCATCTCGGCCGATGGGCAAGGAAATCGTTGCTTCCTCAAGTGCATCCCCCGTGATCAAAGCGGTCAATGCCGCTTTGGTCACGGCTGTCGAACATGCTCCCGTCGTATACCCATGACGCATTTGTGAGGGGTCTTTTTTCACTTTCTTTTCCATGTTTTTTAACTATCAGCTAAAAGGGAAATCGCGTTCAATGCTGCAACAGTGACAGTACTTCCACCTTTTCGGCCAATATTCGTAATGAATGGCACTTCTGTGATCTTAGCCAGTTCCTCTTTAGATTCCGCTGCAGAAACAAACCCAACAGGCATTCCAATGATTAAGTCCGGTTTTGCAATCCCTTCTTTAATAAGGCGAATGAGCTCAAGTAAAGCGGTAGGTGCATTGCCAATGGCATAAATGCCCCCTTCATTTTCATTAACGGCTTTTTGCATCGAAATGATCGCCCTTGTCGTATTCAAACGTTTTGCTTCGACCATCACATCTGGATCTGAAATATAGCAATGAACGTCCCCGCCGTGTTTTTGAAATCTTTTTTTGCCTGTACCGCTCTCGATCATTTGCACATCAGCAATGACATGTCTACCTTTGCGAATGGCTTCCACACCAGCTTGAATGGCATTTGGATGAATGATGACACTTCTTCCCAATTCAAAATCCGCTGAAGCATGAATGACCCGGCGGACGATCTTCCATTCATCCTCAGAAAAATCATGATTGCCCATTTCTTCAGCAATGATTGAAAAGCTATAATCATATATTTTGTCCGGGTCTACAGTTAGTGGTTTAAAATCCGTTTTAAAATCCATCTTGCATTCCTCCTAATTTTCATTTAGCTGTTTATTCAACTCGGCAATGACATGATCAAAACTGGAATGTACATTTTGATAGTCCACATCCGGTCGCGATATCATAATCGTCTCTATTCCACATTCCAACGCGGCTTCCAATTTCTCGTCAACCGCACCGACCTTGCCACTTTCTTTGGTTATCATCAATGTGACGCCATACTGTTCATATAGAGCTTTATTTAATTCTTTGGAAAATGGACCTTGAATCGCAACGATATTTTTTTGTTCAATGCCCAGCTGCGCACATTTTTCCATATTGTCCATGCGTGGCAGCATTCTCGCTATGACTCTGGTATTCTCGAGCCCAACCAATTCTTTTGCGAACACGGCTAGGGTTTTACTTCCGGTCGTGAGCATAATGACTCCCCGTTTTGAAGCGGCAAGTTTGGCAGCTTCCTCATAATCACGGACAACTATCAATTTATCATTCTGAAACCGTTGGCTTTCACGCTCATAACGAATATAAGGAACATTGGCTGCCTTTGCTCCGTTAAGGGCGTTTTTGGATGCTTCTTCCGCAAATGGATGACTTGCATCAACTACAGCATGAAAACCTTTTTCAGAGATTAAAGATGTCATATCCTCTGCAGTTAATCGGCCAATCCGGGTAGATATCCCTGCATCTTGCAAACTCTTAGCCGCCGACCCAGTTACAACAGTTGCCAAAACCTTGAATCCCACCTGCTGCATCTCAATCGCTAATTCCCTTGCATCACTTGTACCCGCCAAGAACAAAATCATTTTGACGTCCCCACCACTTGCCCATCATGATCGTGGTCATGATCGTGATCGTGATGATGGTCATGATCGTGATCGTGATCATGGTGGTGGTCGTGGTCGTGATGGTGATGATGGTGGGCATGTCCATGTTCCTCGACATGTTTACGATAGTTTTCCAAATCACGTGCCCCACTTGACCTGCCTTCACTAGCTTCAATTACTCGCTCTTGGAGAATGTTCTGTAATGTTGGATGATACCCAAAATACTTCGCCAAAATGAATTCTCGATCATGATAATGCTCTTGATAGCCTATAAGCATATCCTCCATTCTTTCCATCAACACGCCTGTGAAGAGGAAATATGGCAGCATCACTACTTTTTTTGCCCCTAACCGGATGCATCGTTCAATACCTTCATCAACGTGCGGGTCCGTTACACCCATGAAAGCTGTTTCGACCCATTTAACGTTTAATTTTTCCCATAATAATCGTGAAATTTTATATATATCACTATTTGCATCAGCATCACTGCCACCTCGGCCAATTAGCAATATTGCTGTCTCAGCATGTTCAGCGGTTGTATCGAATCCCGCTTCCTCAAGACGGTCTGTCAGGATTGTCAATACATCATGGTGAACCCCGATCGTTTGGCCATATGTGAATTTCACTTCTGGATACTTGGTTTTCCCATCCTCTATTTCAGCTGGGATATGTAATTTCGAATGTCCTGCATGCAACAAAATGATCGGTATGACGATAACTTCAGTAGCTCCTCGTTTTACACAATTATCAATGCCTTTAGATATATTCGGTACCGCAAATTCTAAGAAGCACGTTTCTACTAGGAAGCGCTCGTCCATTGCCGGAATCATATTTTCAATAAAATGAAGGACTTCCTCATTTCCCGAAGCCAAGCGGCTTCCGTGTCCTACGAACAAAACTGCTTTCATTTACTTTCCCCCTCTTGATTAGTCTTCACAAGGCGCAGGCTCAATGTTTATTTTGGGAGCGATGTCCTGATAAGAAAAATTCTGTATCTTTTTCGAACGTTTGAAGTATTTAAAAAGCCGCTCATTTGGATGGGCATTTTGCTTATACTCCCCGACAATGTCCGTAATCAGCTCAACTAGCTGTTCCGGTTCAATGCCTTCCGCAACCGGCTGACCTGGATGGGCTGTTCTTCCAACCGGTTTAGCTCCAAGAAATAAGTCGAACTTCCCTTTTCGGAAGACAATCCCAATATCATCCATCACAGCACTATAACAAGCCATCCCACACCCATTAAATCCGATGTTCAATTCCTTGGGCATTTTCATTCCGCCAAGCACCCGGTGTATTTCATCTGCATAAGGAATGGATTCCGCTTTTTCACCATCACAGAAATCACAGGCTTTTAATGTCAGTACATCTCCAATCGGCGATAATAGAAAGTTTGCTGATTGCAACTTCCCCGTAATGACTTCCGGATCAGTTGTCGGAATCTTTAATACAATTTTATGATTTGGCGTGTATTCCATCGTTCCCTTTTCCCCGACAACCTCCGCAAGTGTCATCATTTGTTTGGGAGTGAATTGTTTATTCGCCACACCTGGACTAACGGCAAGCTCGAATACCGACTCTATTTTTTGCTGAACAATCGGCTTAATGGATTGCTGAATGGTTTGGCCTTTGACTCTCGACAGGGCTTCCATTGCCATTTCAAAGGAAGCTGGCTTCTTTTCTGGTGCTTTTGTAAGTAATCCAACTCCTCCAGCAGACTCGGTAAAGGCTTCTTGATCTAACGCCCACGGTTCCGCTTCTTTTTGCAGACGCTGATGCGGCTTCAATGTTTGCTTTTCCGAATTCAAAGTATATTTCCTCTGATAGCCTCTTGGTGTGATGATTTTGTCATCATATAAAAAGGTGGATGAATTACCAATAATGACGGTGGTCAACATTCCAATATCGTGATTCAACATATCTTTCAAATTGGTTATGACAATATCCTGCCTATCGCGATAAGCACTTTTCACCAACCCAACAGGTGTATCTGGCGAACGGTAGCGGAGGAGAATTTTCTGTGTTTCAACAATTTGCCTGGTCCGCCTGCCGCTGCGCGGATTATAAAGTGCAATGACAAAGTCTGCCATTGCAGCTGCCTCAACCCTTTTAGCGATCAGTTCCCAAGGAGTTAAATGATCACTGAGGCTAATCGTACACGAGTCGTGCATGACTGGTGCCCCAAGTAAAGATGCACAAGAGTTGATTGCAGAAATGCCAGGAATGACTTCAATGCCCACTCCAGTTTCTTCTTTCCAGCCTTTTTCAATCAATACTTCATAAACCAACCCTGCCATCCCGTAAACTCCGGCATCTCCGCTGGAAATTACCGCCACTTTCTTTCCCAGCTCCGCTTGTTTCACTGCTTCCTGTGCACGTGATACTTCTTCAGTCATCCCCGTACTAATAATCGTTTGATCTGTAAGCAGTCCCTGAATGAGCTCAACATAAGTTTTATAACCAATGATGTAGTCACTTTCTTGAAGGGCTTCGACAGCACGTTTGGTAATGTGTTCAAAATTCCCTGGCCCAAAGCCCACGACGAATAATTTACCGTTTGTACTCATTAAGACATCTCCTTTTACGCTTTGTTCTTTGAAATACCCGTATGAGCAGGAAAATCTGGATTTGGTGTCATTTCCCCATCATTGAATTGGTAGATCATTTGTGGAACAAACTCCCCATCATCAATATGGCTGACAATCTGCCGACCGAAATCAGGCGTTTCCACTCGATACCAGTTTCCTTGGGGATAGGCAATCACAACACAGGCATCCTTACATCTTCCGTTACAGCGTGTCCTGGTTGTATGGATTTTCAAATCCAGTCCTTTGGAAGTAATTTCATCGCGAATCGCTTGGGTTACTTCTTCCCCGCCCTTTTTCATGCAGCTGCTCCCATTACAAATCAACAGATGCGTATTTGTACCCGTCAAGTTCCAAGTAGTCATCTTTTTCCTCCTGAATTCAGGGAAAAGGCAAAATAAAAAACCTTAACATTAGAGTCAAGGTTTAAAAAAACTATATGAATGAGGAGCCCCAGGCAAGCATGCCCAATCTCCTAAAATCGTCATAGTCCTTCTACCTTTCCCTCCGAAAAGTATCATGCAATTTTAAAAGCAGGTTTCCTGGCTTACGCTTCATTTTACTTTGTCCCTTCCCGGCATCATGCCAGTGGCTATCGACAATTTCATCAGCGTTTACAGTAGCGGGGGCTGCATCGGATTTTCACCGTTTTCCCTATTATCCCTTGCTTATTCAGACAAGAGCACTTTTAAAAATGAAATATTTGGTTTTATTATACATTCTAACTAACTTTATCTATCATATAACAACTTTATCAAAATTCAATAGTTTATTCCGACTGTTTAGAAAAGTTTAATAGTGTAAAACCAGTTACAATCCTTTCCTCGCAACAAACTTCGTCCCGAAAAAAAAGATAGTGTAGCTGGAATTATTTCTTTATGGTACACTATACGAGAATTTTCAAATAATTACATAAGTTTTATGGTGTTGAATTCCTCGGAATTCAGCTTAAAAGGGAAGCCGGTGAAAATCCGGAGCGGTCCCGCCACTGTAAAGGGAAGTCCTATTACTTTAACTTTAATCCACTGTCAAATGAGATGGGAAGGATGTAACGGGATGATGAACCTAAGCCAGGAGACCTGCCATGAAGTGTGAAACTGTTTCAGCCTACGAGGATGGGTGTGCGGATCAGGCAGAAAGGCCCATTGTTGGTTTATGCTGCAAAATTCCTGTTCATTACGCACTTCTTTCCCTTGAGAGAAGTGCTTTTTATGTTGGGCGCCGCTTTTCTTCTAAAGATTGATCAGAAAAATTAAAAGTGTTGAAAGGAGAAAGAATGAAAAGAACCAATTGGAAAATTCTTTATTTTGTCATTTTACTGCTTTTTGTCCCAAAACGGGCAATGGCCATGCATATCATGGAGGGCTTTTTACCCATTGAATGGGCTATATTCTGGTGGGCCGTGACGCTTCCATTTTTAATCTTGGGTTACCGGTCCATTAGGTCCAAAGTAAGGGAAAACCCAGAAACAAAAATGATACTTGGCCTATCGGGCGCATTTGTATTTATCTTATCTGCCCTTAAGATTCCTTCCGTTACGGGAAGTTCTTCACACCCTACCGGAGTTGGATTGGGTTCCATTTTATTCGGACCATTGGCCATGAGTGTCGTTGGCTCCATCGTTCTGTTATTTCAAGCTGTTTTACTGGCTCACGGAGGATTGACGACATTAGGGGCCAATGCATTTTCCATGGCGGTTTGCGGCCCTTTCATTGCTTACTTTGTCTTCAAGGGCGCTACTAAATTGGGGTGGTCTTTCTCTCTTGCCGTTTTCTTGGCAGCTGCTTTTGGAGATTTAGGAACCTATGTGGTAACTTCCGTTCAACTTGCTCTTGCTTTTCCATCCGAGGTAGGAGGATTCATGGCCTCTTTCAGTAAATTTGCAGGGATTTTTGCCCTGACCCAAATTCCCTTGGCAATTAGTGAGGGGTTATTGACAGTCGTCGTGATGAATTTCTTGAAAAAATACAATCTAGGCGAGTTGAAATTGCTGCGAGTTTTATCTAAGGAGGCCCGTTAACATGAAAAAAAGTTTACTGCTGCTTTTCCTGGTCGTCATTCTTGCTACCATACCATTAATCACCCAACAAGGTACGGAATTTGGCGGTGCCGACGGCGAAGCTGAAGAAGCCATCACTAAAATCCAGCCGGAATACAAGCCATGGTTCAACAATATTTGGGAACCGCCAGGTGCAGAAACCGAAAGCTTATTATTTGCGTTGCAAGCTGCAATCGGAGCTGGTTTCATTGGTTATTTCATAGGTGTAACGAAGCAAAGGAATAAGCTAACCAAACAAGAAATTCCCGAAAAATCGAAGCATGTTACTCATTGATAAATATGCCTATTTCAATGGGCTAAAGGATGTACATCCGTTGGAAAAAATGGTTTTTGCACTCTCCCTTTTGCTATTTTCGTTAACGGTAAGGGATATGACCGTTTCGCTCATCACTTTTACGGTGATGAGCGCTTTAATCATTTTTGCGGCAAAAATCCCGCTTTCCTATTATCTTAAATTACTTCTATTACCAGGATTTTTTATAATATCAGGTACAATTACTATCCTTTTTTCTTTTACAAGCAAATTTACTTCGATTTCGAATATATGGTGGTCCTGGGAGGTCGGGAACTGGCAAATATTCATCAGCGATGATAGCGTAGGTACAGTGATCAATTTGATCACTGTCGTATTAGGCAGCATCAGCTGTTTATATTTCCTTACCTTAACTACACCCATTACCGTCATCCTATCCGTGATGCGAAAACTTAAAGTGCCTTCCTTATTGGTCGATTTAATAGAATTGACCTATCGCTTCATCTTTATTTTTTTAGAAACAGCTTTGGCCATTCACCAATCACAAGCTTCACGGCTGGGGTATGGTTCGTTAAGGAAAGGCATTCGATCTCTCGGATTACTAATCTCATCATTATTTTTAGGAGTATTGCAGCGCTCTGGACATTTGACGATGGCCATGAACGCAAGAGGCTATCAGGAGAACCTTTCCTATATCGAGGATACTTACACCTATTCCTCACGCAATTGCCTGGTCGCGATTGTAATACTAGGAAGCTTAATCTTTATTAATGGATTTTTGTAAATTGGAGGCAACCCAAGAATGGACGAGCATATTTTTCATATAGAAGGCCTCACCCATCAATTCGCAGATGGAACGTTCGCTTTAAACGATCTTTCGCTAACGGTCCAACAAGGTAAAAAAATTGCATTATTAGGCAATAATGGTGCTGGCAAATCGACTTTATTCCTCCATTTAAATGGTCTTTTACAACCTACAGCAGGAACTGTCAGATTCAATGGCAAAAAAATTAAATATGACCGTAAAGCATTATTATCACTACGAAAGCAAGTCGGGATCGTTTTTCAAGATCCTGACTCGCAGCTCTTTTCCGCTAATGTACAACAGGATATATCGTTTGGACCAATGAATTTAGGATGGGATAGAAATGCAGTCCAGGAGAAAGTAAATTGGGCAATGGCTGAAACAGAAGTAACGGAACTGAAAGACAAACCTACCCATTTTTTGAGCCTTGGGCAAAAAAAACGTGTCGCCATTGCAGGGGTACTCGCCATGGAACCCGATGTCTGGCTCTTGGACGAGCCTACCGCTGGATTGGATCCTTATTTCTCAAGACAGATCATGGCTCTGCTGGACAGTATCCACCACCCTGACAAAACGATAATCCTATCAACTCATGATGTTAATTTAGCTTATCAATGGGCTGATGAAGTCGTTGTCATGAACGATGGTAAGGTCATATACCAAGGGGATCCTATATCCGTTTTCCATGATGAAGACGTTTTGCTGCAGGCACATCTGGAGAAGCCGTGGGTTTTTGAAATGTTTCAAGCCCTCCATCAATCAAGGAAACCTACAGAAAAGGACCTTTTCCCAAGAACGAAGGAAGAATTGCTTCAAAAGTTGGTGACAGAACGAATTTATTAATTATTTATCCCCTAGCTCTTGTTTCATCTTTCCAAAAGCTAGGGGTTCAAACCGAATAGCAGGCGATAATTCTTGTTCCTTAAAAAACAAAAATCCTATTATTACTTTTCTTCCTCAGATCTTTCTTTTGCAAGCTCAATATCTCTTCCCTTTACATCATCTACAACTGCTTTTATTTCGCCTTCCGCATAAGTATCCGAGACTTGTTCGTGGGTTCTAGCCAATCCAGAAGATAAAGTATCTTCCCGTTTATAATCACTAACATCATATATTCTTCCGGCAATTTCTGAAGATTCATTTTTTGATTGCTTGCTATCCATTTTTTTCACTCCTAGTTTTTAAATTATCAAATCATCGATTGACAGCAGTATTATAGACAAAGGTATTTTGTGTAAAAAACGAAGCAATATTCAATAATGATAAAAAAAGGAGGGAAAAGCAAAAAAAGCTTACAAGTAAAATCCCCTTTCAAGGACTTTACATGTAAGCTTAATGAGAGCCTAGGCCTCCTTCTTCATATCCACATTATCGTTTGGGTCACCCCAACATTCCACATTCTTCAAACCTTTAATATTGTTCACATGGAAGACAGGATTTTTCCCACTTTTCTTTTGCTTTTGATAATCCGCCAGTGCAGCAAATGCAATCTTCCCTAGTAATGCTATCGCGATCAGGTTGATAATGGCCATAAGGGCCATCAGCAAGTCAGCCATTCCCCAAACAAAATCAAGTGAGGCAAGCGAACCGAATATCACCATCCCTACGACAGCAACACGATAGATGTTTAACCAAACCTTATTTTCATTGATGAATCCAATGTTCGACTCTCCATAATAATAGTTGCCCACAATGGAACTAAAAGCGAATAACAGTACAATAATGGCAAGGAAAATACCCGCCCAAGATCCCAATGCCGTTCCAAGGGCATTTTGGGTAAGGACGATTCCATCCGTTTCCTTCGATGTATAAAGACCTGAGAACAAAATGATGAAGGCAGTCGAACTGCAAATGATGAGCGTATCGACAAAAACACCTAGGGACTGAATGAGCCCTTGCTTGACAGGATGACTGACATCAGCAGTCGCACCAGCATTAGGTGCACTACCCATACCGGCTTCATTTGAAAACAAGCCGCGCTTAATTCCCTGCATCATGGCTGCTCCCAGTACTCCGCCAGCCACTTCTTTTATTCCATCGAATGCACTTTCAAAAATCAGAACAAAGACACTCGGTAACTCGGTAATGTTCATGATGATTATAATCAAAGCCACTATCACATAGGCTCCTGCCATGATTGGGACGATTACTTCAGATACCTTTGCAACCATTTTGATCCCGCCAAAAATGATGACAGCCGTGACGATAGCCAAGATGATTGCCGTAACCCACTTTTCAATCCCAAACGATTCGTTAAATGCGCTTGTAATCGTATTGGCTTGTACCGAGTTGAAAGCTAGTCCAAATGTAAGCGAAATCAACACTGCGAAAGTGATGCCCATCCAGCGGGCATTCAATGCTTTTTCCATATAATACGCAGGACCGCCGCGGAATGTATCCCCATCCTTGACCTTATAAATTTGAGCAAGTGTACTTTCAATGAATGCGGAAGCAGACCCGATCAGTGCTATTAACCACATCCAGAAAACGGCTCCAGGTCCGCCCATCGTGATCGCGATGGCAACACCTGCAAGGTTACCAGTTCCTACCCGCGATGCCGTGCTTATGCAAAATGCCTGAAACGATGTTACACCTTTTTTATCCGCAGTGGCCCCTTCTCCCAAAAGCCTGAACATTTCCCCTACCATTCTGAATTGAACAAACTTCGTGCGGACGGAAAAATAAAGACCCAATCCAATCAACATGATGATCAATACGGAAGACCATAAGACATCATTTGTCTCACTAATAAATTTTTCTAACATCTCCATTAAAACAAACCCCTCTACTTAACTATTATTATTATTATAAAAACATATACAACTATAATTTATTTCCCAATCCATTGGGGAAATAAACAAATGAAGCCCATAAAAAAAAGGAAATCCCAGAATGAATCTCCAATACAAAAATATATTATATCCTAATACACAATTTTTTTCTTCATGAATTGGTGGAATTAATCGATAAATATAATATTTCAGTATCATTTCCTTAGATAATAATCTTTCTTCCTCACTTCATTTAACATTCACTACAACGTTAATTAAATTTCTATTCAAAAACAACTTAGATATAGTACATAAAAGCCTCACACGTCCTGATTCCAGATTAACGTGCGAGGCTTATTTTGCATTCATCTGCTCTATCTTATATTCTGGATTGCTGTAGGTCTCAAGGTTGAAATTAGCTCTTTAATGATATCCTTGTTCTGCCTCTCCTATATGGTTAGAATACCTTGTGCAAACATCTTTCTTAATTCTTTCTTATCAATTTTTCCAATCGGCGTTAATGGAAACCTATCAAGAAAATAAGCTACTTTAGGAACCATATACTTGGAGGTTCTTTGTTTGCAGAAATCAATTAATTCCTCACTAGTACAGTTCAATCCTTCTCGCAGAGTTATCACGACACACACAACTTCTCCCCAATCTGGATGGGGAACGCCTATGCAAGCACTTAATGCAACAGAAGGGTGCTGGTTCACCACTCGCTCCACTTCTGAAGAATATACGTTCATCCCGCCTGTGATGATCATGTCTTTCTTCCTATCTACTATATAGAGGTAACCGCTTTCATCCCATTTACCAATATCACCAGTGTAGAACCAGCCATCACGGATGTATTCTTGGGTAAGATCAGGTCTTTGATAATAACCTACCATCATTGCTGGTGATTTTACGATAATTTCTCCAAGCTCGGATGGTTTTACATCATTTCCATCTTCATCAATCAGTCGAACTTCGGTAAAAATGCACGGTTTTCCACAACTTTTCAAAATTTCCGAATTATTATGATAAGCCCATAAATGAGCGCTTTTCGATAGTCTGGTAATGACAATATTACATTCTGTCATGCCGTATTGCTGGCGCATAATTGGCCCGAATACTTCAAAAGCTTCTTTAAGGCGCTTTTGTGAAATTGGTGACGCTCCGTAAAAGATATTGCGCATGGAGCTCATATCGTATTCCATCTTCTTTGTCTGATCAAGGAGTCTGTATAACATGGTCGGTACCATGAATGTCGTCGTAATTTTATGTTCTTTTATCGCCTGTATGAATGCTGCAGCGTCGAATGAGCCCATCACATAGACATGGACGCCCGAAACAAGGGATCTCCAAAGTAATGAGCCGGCAGAATGCACAATAGGCGTACTTAGCAACACCCGGTCTCGGTCGTCTAGCGGGTCTTCGATAGCCGCAGAAAGCATGGCGGCGCCGAGTCCTTTCTGGGAATGCATGACCCCTTTGGGTGTACCAGTTGTCCCGCCTGTATATGACAGAAGGGCAATGTCTTCCGCTTCAGCTAATGGCAAGTCTAAATTTTTTATTTCACCCCGCCATTGAAACTGTTCAAACTCCTCCGGATAATTAATATTAAAGCCTGGGAGCCCAATAACATGCACATCTTCCTTCTTCATTTCTTCTAAATACTCAAAAATAGTGTCAAAGTGTGTCTGTGTAGCTATTATGACCACTTCTGGTTTTGCTTCCTTTAAAATGAATTTTAATTCTCTTTTTCCCAGTTTTTCACTTAATGGCACTAAGGTAGCTCCACATTGCTGGATGGCCAAACCAAACATCACACTCTCCAAACTGTTTGGAATGATGGACGCTATGCGGACACCCCTGCCTGCACCTAAACGAAGTAAATAAGAAGAGATAAGTTCTGTTTTTTTCCATAACTCGTCGTAGGTTATCGTTTCTCCGGTTGGCAACAAGGTTATAGCGGGCAGTTCGCCGAATCGTTTCATTCCTTTATTCAACAATGACTGAAATGTCAAATTATGCAGCATGTATTTTTTCCTCCCTTGAAAAAGGTTTTACCCTTTTAATAATGCTTTGGCAATTGTATTTTTTTGAATTTCTGAGGTACCGCTCAGAATCCGATACATCCGTGCACTCCTGTACATTTTTTCTACTGGATGCCCTTTTACCAAGCCTTTGGAGCCAAAGATTTGGATAGCTTTATCAGCCACACGGCTATTTACTTCCGAAGCAAACAGCTTAGCCATAGACGTGCCGGCTCGATCCTCTTTTCCATGATCAATTTTTTCAACCACATCATAGACCATGCACCTTGCTGCATAGATTTCCGTCGCCATTTCTGCGAGCATATGCTGAATTGCCTGGAAGTCACCAATGGGCCGGCCATGTTGGACTCGCGTTTTAGCATGCTCAATAGATAAAGTGAGAAGGTGTTGAGCCATTCCGATAAATCCGGCCGCATGGGAAGCGCGATTTGTGTTTATTCTCTTCAATCCGAGCAGCAACCCTTTTCCTGGTTCTCCGATTATATTGGCGGCAGGCACTCGACATTGATTGAAATTCAATTCAGCATGTATGCGCTCTCCAGATAGGGGAACTTGAATGTCTCCCAGTTCAAACCCCGAATGTTCGGGTGTTTTTTTATCTACTAGGAAAGCAGTGATTCTTCCTTTTTCTCCTTCCTGAGATTCTTTCGCTATGACAATGGCGAAATCAGCATAGGGTGCAGCACTGATAAAGTGTTTTTTTCCATTCAATATATAATCATTTCCGTCTTTGACGGCTGTTGTTTCGATAGCAAAGGCATCCGATCCAGCATTTGGTTCTGTAAGTGCAAAGCAGCAGCTCGCTTCTCCAGTCACAACGGGCATCACATATTTTTCTATTTGCCCCTGTGTAAAACTTTCCAACATCTGACCAATTCTTAGCGGCCCGCCAATCTCGCCTATAACCTGCCCCCATAACACCGCTCCGGAACGGGCCAATTCTTCCTTGAACATACATAATCCTTTTAAGCTGACATCCTGTCCACCATATTTTTCAGGGAGGTTAATTCCGTAAAAGCCCAATTCCCTGGATCGTTTCCTTGCCCATTGTATGGCTTCCCTCGGTATATCCTCTTCAGCGTTCAATCCATGCTCCCTTTCATATGGAAGCAATTCATTTTGGATGAAATCCTGCAACTTTATTTGAAGTACCTCTAATTTCTCTTCCTGCGTCGTTACCATATGTTTCCCCTTTCGGATTTAATTTTTTGTTAAACTATTTAAATATTTAAAATCTTATAAAATTAATTTTAAATGTAAATAATATTTAAGTAAAATAAGTATATATGATGTAAATATAAAAAAAATTGATGTAAACACAAAAAAATATTAGTTCCCTTTCATCATAGGAAACTAATATTTAAGAGTGGTGTAGAATTCAAGACATTTAATAAACTCCCTGGCAGCTTTTGAAAAATGCTGCTTCTTAGAGCGAACATAACCGAATTCCATTGAATTATTTTCTAGCTCCACCAAAGGAATGCCCACAAGTTCCCCGCTTAGGAAATAAGGGTCGCTGTTAACCCCAATATCATAAGAAAAGGCAATCGCTAATCCCTCAGCGACGGTTTTTTTGATGATCTCTGTATTATTAGTGAAAAACAAAATTTTCATCTCACCGTACTGATCAAAAAAACCTTTAATGAACGCCTTCATTCTTGGTCCATTGTAAACGACCAAATTTTGGTCCATTAGCTCTTGTGGGGTTATGCTTTTACGGTTGGCTAAAGGTGAGTTCTTACTGACCGACACAATCACTTTTGCTTCCATCAAGGGTTGAAACTCCAACTCATTTTCTTTTGGTTTAACCTTTGGAATATTTAATAGCCCGATGTCAATCTTATCATTCAGTACTTCATCGGTTATCTCCTGTCCCCCTTTCTCTTCAATCACGATTTTCACCTCGGGATACTTCTTCTTAAATAAGGCCAACGATTTAGGTAAAACCGTAAGAAATAAACCTTGTGTAGATGATAGGCGTAACTCTTTTTCCATCGTATCTGAATGTATTTGGGCACTGTCTCTTATTTCTTCCAATTTACTTAATACTTCAAGAGCTTTCTGGATGATTTCCTTTCCGTCTTCTGTAGGTATGGTTCCTAACCTTGACCGCTTGAAGATTTTTATACCTAATTCCTTCTCCAAACTCGTAATGGCCATGCTGATTCCAGATTGAGAGATATGGAGGCTTTCTGAAGCCGTGGAAATCGAGTTAACCTCGGCTACCTTTATGATATATTCCAATTGTTCAATATTCATGGTTGATTCTCCTTCTAGCCTATTACTAATATCATACCTCGAACAGAAAGCCCTTTCAATTTTAGAGAAGTGGAAGCGGTACATCTAAACCTGTCTCCTCAAAAGCAGAATGCCAGTTTTATACAATGGTAGTTGTTTTTTCGTATTCTTTAGCGGGTTGTGCCTGATTATTTTTAATAGATACGGCAACAACCGTTCCCAATAGCGCTATTATTACCAAAAACAGAAAAGCTGCATTATAGGAGTCATTAAAAATACTGATAATCAAACCGAGGGCTAAAGGAGAAACCGCACCTGCAATTTGACCAGCAAAAGTTACGAGTCCGGAGGCAGATCCCGTAAGTTCCTTTGGTGAGTATTTTATGATGATCGTATATAGAACGGTTCCAAAGAAAGACAGCGCTACGGAGTTGAGAGTGAGATAAGTGATGATAAGTGTTAGAGATGTGGCGTTAGACATTAAAAAGAGAAAAATTGCCGATAATAAAGCGCCTGCAGCGGCAAGATACTTCTCCCGGTTAGCCATATGCTTATCCAGAAGCCATCCGCTTACATTAAACATCAAGAAACCAAAAATATAGGGGATTGCCAATAAACCCCCGGCGGCTATTAAATCAACCCCTTTTTCCTTAACTAAATATATAGGCATCCAAGTGATCAGACCATAGTTGATAATATTTGATATAAACTTGAAAGTTATGAGTTTCCAAATGTTTTCGATTTTAAATAATAGTTTCAGAGCAACCTTTTTTTGTTTCGGTTTGTCTTTTTTAACCTCTTGAGTTTCTTGAGGCTTTAGAATGAACCAAATTCCGAAAGAAATTAATATCCCTAGAATCCCGGCAATGGTAAACATGCCCCGCCAACCGAAAGCTACCACCATGGAAGCGGCTAGTGCAGTACCTAATATCCCCCCAATATTTTGGGCAGACAAGAAAAACGAATTTGCCCGGCCCCGTTCTTCTTCCGGGAAGTTATCTCTTATAGTGGACATACTGGCAGGATAGAAAGGCCCTTCACCTAACCCGAACAGAAAACGAATGAATAATAAAGACATAAATGACCATGCAAACCCAGACATTACAGTGAACAAAGACCAACTAAACAAAGAAACAGTAACCATGACTCTGGCTCCATACTTATCGGTCATCCATCCACCAAGCGGTTGCATGAGTGAGTAACTAACAAAAAATATACTAATTAAAAAACCTGTCTGGGACGTATTGAGATGAAACTCATCTGCAATTGGAATAATCCCGACATTTATGGCAACGCGATCAAAAAAGCTTAATATCATTCCAACAAATAAAAGGCCGCTGATCATTAATTTTCGTTTCTTACTTGCATACAGCTGCATTCCTGATCACTCCATTTTTTTATATTTTCACAAAACTAATTTTCTTAGGGAAGCGCTTACAATTCCTTTTAAAATGCCAAAGATTGAAATTTCACTTTTCTCTTATTGATTTTTGTTCTGTGACTTTTAGGAGCGTTTCAATCTTAAAAAACAATGAATGAATTTATTAAAACGAAACTGGATGCATACAAGATTAATTGATACATTCAAACCCACGAGACTAAAAATTAGACTCGTGGGTACGGATATTGGTCACCAATCGATCCTGCTTTCCGAATATAAAGTAGTTGATTATCACGGAGTAACGATATTAACCTTTGGTTGAAATTGATCCAGCAAAGACAGGAAATCTTCAAACTGCTCTTTATCACCGGAAATGGAAACTTTACCGGCCGCCTCCATTTTGGTTAAATCTTCACGTCCTAGAGCAATCTGATAGAAGGTTATTCTATCTAATGTTAACGTTGCATCAGGGTTGGAGGCCATTTTCCCCTTTTTGAAATTCAGTACAGAATTATCCACATTAATCATGTAATTGGTTTTCGAATCTGTAAATGTCACATTGAATGCCATTTTTTTATTTTCCGCTTTTGTTCCGTTTAATTTAATGGACAAGAATTTCAGGAAATCATCCATTGGCATATTGAGCAGCGTATCGAGATTCATCATTCCGCCTGTTCCCTTCGAGTCTGCCACACCATTCCTTAACTCATCTGCGCCGGTAAGATAGAAATTACGCCACACAGAAGATTCAGCTGTGTATCCTAATTGCTCATAAGCTTTAGCTAGTATGTTTTTTGCTTCTGTATTTTGGGGGTTAGCCATGACTACATGCTTTAAGACTTGAGCCACCCAGCGATATTCCCCTTTTCTATAATCAAGTTTTGCCCGTTTAATGACCTTCTTTTCCCCACCCATATATTCTATATATTTAGCTCCCGATTCCTCTTGTGGTAATGGATCCAAGTCGGATGGATTACCGTTAAAATATCCTAAGTAAAAGTTGTACACCGCTTTTACGTTGTGTTTCAATGTTCCGTAATACCCCCGATTGGCCCAAACTTTATCCAACTTTTCAGGAAGCTTTAACTTTTCCGCGATTTCATCAGGTGTGAGACCTAAATTAGCTAATCGTATGGTTTGATCATGAATATATTTATACAAATCACGCTGACTTTCCAACTGCTCTAGAACATGGTCTTTTCCCCATATGGGCCATGTATGGGCGGTAACCATAGCATCTATATCTTCATTTCCAAACAGATCCACTGTTTCATCAAGTGCTTTCACCCATTTTAAGGTATCTCTGGTTTTAGCTCCCCTTAATGTATAAATGTTATGTAACGTGTGTCCGGTGTTTTCGGCTACCACTAAAGTTTTGTAATCATTGATATAATAATGCATCTCAGATGGAGCTTCTGAATCCGGCGTCAATAAAAACTTAAATGTTATTCCGTCTATTTCCACCGTTTGAATATCATCCTTTACTTCCATTGTTGGAGGTAAATAGCTAAAAGTTCCGTTACTTAATCCCGGGCCAATACCAGAAGTAACAAACCCTCTTTCATTTGCGGGTAAAAGATTTCCAAACATATAACCTGCACGGCGAGACATTATATTACCTAAAAGAATGTTTTCACTTAGCGCTTCATCGTTAAAACCTGCGGGAACAATAATGGGCACATTAGCTGGATTTTCAGCGTACTGAGCAATGCCTTTTATACCACCAAAGTGATCCGCATGACTATGACTGATAACAATGGCACTTACCGGTTTTTGGGGTCGATGTTCAAAATACAGCTCCATCGCTGCTTTGGCCGTTTCAATTGTAGAAAGTGTATCCAAAACTATTAATCCTGTTTTTCCTTCCACAATGGTAAGCACTGATAAATCCTGGCCCCGAACTTGATAAACGCCATCTACCACTTTAAATAAGCCTGTTATATTTTGTAATTGTGCCTGTCTCCACAAGCTAGGGTTTACAGTAAAACTTGCCGACCGATCTTCTTTTATGAATGAATATCGATTACTATCCCATACTACGTCACCTTTTGAATTTTTAATTGGATTCATATTCAAAGGCGCAATAAATCCTTTATGTGCATTCTTGAAATCTTCCTTATCTGTAAAATTCAGCTTTTCATAAAAAGCTTTATTTGCTGAAATTGTTGCATCTGTTGCCGGCATTGGCTCATCTGATGCAGCATTTGTAACAGAAGACCCTGCTAGTAAAACAAAAACAATGGGAACGGAAACCATTCCTTTTATAAAAGATACTTTGGACATTTCATACCCCTTCCTAAGTCGATATCATGTCTATATTCCGAATGTTGAAGCAGTAAACTTTCTCTTTTTTTAGAAATTTTTAGAATAATATGAATTTATTTTATAATTAATTTACCATTAAGTATATTTCCTATTTCTAATAGTAACTTCAATTTTATTTATATAAAAAACTACTTGTTTCCATAATGGTAATTCGTTTGTTAGGCTAACCGTAGGCTGAACAACCAAATACAAAATGCCCCTCTCGATAGAGAAGAGCTTTTATGCATGCGGTATATTCAATTTGCTATTACTTTTGCAAAGTAAGGTGGCCGGGGCCACACCCTTAACCACAAAACTGAAAACTTTGCCAATATTGTAATAGTAAACCAAGGTAGCTTTCATTACTTATTGAAGAAAATTAACAAATTTAGACACCCCAATTTTATTAAAACGCTTGTTTTTCCTGACTAGCCATAAATTTCTTTTTATATCTATTCTGGAAATACCCACTTCCCGCAAAAAGCCTTGCTCCAATTCCCTGGCCACTGTCAACCTTGGCAAAATGCTGATTCCAAGTCCAGCTTCAACCGCACTTTTTATCGCTTGTGTACTACCGATCTCCATGTAGCTTTCTATTTTTTCTAAAACCCCATGCTCCCTTAACATGTTTTCTACGATAAGCCGTGTTCCTGAAATGGATTCACGCCAAATCATCCTTTCATTTCCCAATTCCTCTAGCTGAATTACTTTTCTGTCTTTCCATGGGTGGTCGGATGGACATACCAATATCAATTCGTCTTCGGCGAACTTGTCTACAATAAAATCGGTATTTTCCACAAGTCCTTCCACCAAGGCCAAATCAATGACATCATTTGATAAATCCTCCAGAACCCGGGGGGTATTTTTTATCGTTAATGTCACTTTTATTTCAGGCTGTTGTTTTTTAAATCTCCCAAGCAAGCTCGGCAACAAATACTCACCGATAGTCAAGGATGCCCCTACTATGAGGTTTGCATTGTACTCGCCCGTTGATTGCTGAATCACTACTTTTGAATGGTTGAAGTCATTTACAATAGCTTTTGCGAAAGGGTATAACAACTTACCTGCTTCTGTAACTCTCAGCCTTCCTTCCTCACGGTCGAATAACAAAGTGTTATAAAAATTTTCCAGTTGATGGATTTGTCTTGTTACAGCGGGCTGAGATAGGAAACTTAACCTCGCTGCCTGGCTTATACTTCCTTCATCAACCACTAAACAAAACATTTTTAGATTTTCTAATTTCAAGAAAACGACCTCCATGTTTCTAGATAGTTTATTAAAATGATAGCATCATATTGGTAAATGGTGAAATGAAAATAGAGTGTAACATTCCCTGAATAAGTGAGCCTATTCAATTATGGGCGACATTCTTTATAAAACGGATAAATCTTCTGGGTATAACGTTTTGTTATACCCGATGATTTTGTTGCAATTTACCCATTCCATTTTCTTTGATATGTTAATAATAAGTTTTAAACATAGCTGCAAAGGAAGTGAATGATGTCAATGAAAGGACAATGGAAAACTCAATTCCAATTATTTTGGACATTTTTTAAAATAGCACCTGTCACATTCGGAGGCGGGTTTGCGATGATCCCTTTAATCGAAAAGGAAGTGGTCGAAAAGAGAAAATGGATGAAAAGCGAAGAAGTTACGGATGTTTTTGCGTTATCTCAGTCCGTACCAGGAGCTGTAGCTATTAACTCCGCCACCTTTATCGGCCATCGAATTGCCGGAATGAAGGGTGCATGCGCAGCCATGATCGGTGTTTCATTACCTACCTTTTTAATTGTTCTGCTCCTAGGCATTTTGTATTTTTTCATTCAGGATAATCCGAAGATAGAATCCGCATTCATATCGATCAGAGCTTCCATAGTAGCTATCATCGCCTATGCGGCTATCAAGATAGGAAAAACGTCTATTGTAGACAAATCAACTTTCTGTATTTTAATAGTAGGAATTCCAGCCCTTTTCTTTCTTCACCCTGTGATGGTTATATTAGCAGGAGCTGTAGCGGGTATTGTGACAATCTCCATTAAGAAAAAATTAGGTTACGATGTCAAGATTGACAGAAAAGATATGAGAAAAGAAGAAAATGATTTCGAAACTTTTATGGGTGCTGGCATATAGGTAAATCAAAACAGGGTCTAACTAATTTTAAAGAAAGCGTGTGATGGAATGATGGAATTGTGGGAGTTGTTTAGCACCTTCTTTATTATCGGCTTTGTATCGTTTGGAGGCGGATACGCCATGATTCCCATAATAGAATCGGAAGTCTCACAGCATGGATGGATGACGACACAACAATTTACCGATATAATCGCCATTTCCGGTATGTCCCCAGGACCTGTCACCGCCAATAGTGCCATTCTCGTTGGCTATTCGACTGCTGGATTAGCAGGAGCCATATCATCTGCTCTCGGAATCTTGCTACCTGCTATTATATTCGTAACCGTTATAGCCACCTTCTTCAGCAAATTGAATCATTATCCAGTTATTCAATCCATGTTTTATGGATTAAGACCCATTGTCACTAGTTTAATCCTCTTTGCAGCGATCAGTTTAGCACTTTCCAATCATATGATAGCACCGTACTTTTCATGGCATACGATAAGCTTATTACTCGTTTTTGGATTATCGTTATTTGCCCTAATGAAATTACGCTGGCACCCAGCCTATGTAATTATTCTTTCTGGTTTAGTTGGTGTAGTCCTCTATTCATGACAAATGTCGCACACACAACCATTATCAATATGGACCGGAATTAAGCAGTTATTTTGGTAATGAAAAAAATTGTTTACCATAAATTAAAGAAATACCAAGCAGATGAATTGGAATTTCCAGTTTAGATGAAGACGGCCTTGATTAGTTTCTGAACACTGAGGAACCCTTATACTGACATAAGAGCGAGGATGACTTTTGAATAATTTTTTTGCTTATGTTTTGTCACCCATACAGAAAACACCCTGCATCCAATGATTCAGGGTGTTTTTTCATTATTATTCTCATTTTAAGAAGTACGTTTCTTCATTTCATCATCTACCGGCTGAAATCGCGGATAGCCAATCAAGATGGCAACGACTCCACAAAGTCCAATTAGTATTGGGTAATATGAATACGGCAAGATGCTTATCGGAGAAATCTTTGCTACCCCTGCTGCAACAAGCAGTTGTGCCCCATATGGAATCAACCCCTGGATGCAACAGGCAAAAACGTCAAGCAAGCTCGCCGATTTACGTGGATCAATCCCATACTTTTCAGCAATATTTTTGGCAAGTGGCCCGGCAATGATAATGGAAATTGTGTTATTTGCCGTGGAAAGGTTCGTCAAACCAACAAGCCCGGCAATGCTGAATTCCGCCCCTTTTTTTGTTTTGCTGTTTCGGGTCACGAGGTGGAGAAGATAATCGATTCCGCCATTATGCTTGATTACAGCTACCATGCCTGCAATTAAAATGGCTAGGAAAGAGATTTCATACATTCCCGCCATCCCTTCTCCGATTTTTTGAATAACACCCAACGGTTGATAACTTCCATCCGCCAAGCCGATAATTCCGGCAAATACGATTCCGATGGAAAGGACCAGGAACACATTGACTCCTGCCAATGCAGTGATCAATACGCAAAGATATGGAAGAATCTTCACCCAATTATAAGAATGCTGGGAGATGTCGGCTTGTTCACCCATCGTTAAAATTCCAAGGATGGCACATGTGATGATGGCCGCAGGTAAAACGATGAAAAAATTCACTTTAAACTTATCCTTCATTTTCGTTCCCTGAGTTCGAACTGCAGCGATTGTCGTATCCGAAATGAAGGAAAGGTTATCCCCAAACATCGCACCACCAATAACGGCCGCCATTGAAAGGGCAAGCGAAATATCGGTTTGCTCACTAATTCCAACCCCAATAGGTGCTAGGGCAACAATCGTTCCCATGCTTGTCCCCATAGATAAAGAAATAAAACAAGCAATAATGAAAATCCCTACCATTAATAGATTTTGCGGAAAAACAGCTAAGGCAAGATTAACCGTTGACTCAACTGCCCCCATGCCATTTGCAACTTCGGCAAAAGCGCCTGCTAAAAGGAAAATGATAACCATTAACATAATATTGGCGTCCCCGGCACCTTTACAGAAGATATCAACCTTATGATTGAATGTCTCTTTCCGATTCATTGCCAATGCAGCTGCTGATGCAATTGAAATCGCTACAATCACCGGAAATGAATAAAAATCTTTAGTGATGATTCCGGACCCTATAAATAAAATTAAAAAAACGACAAATGGGATCAATGCCCATGGATTCCCTTTATTGTTTGCACTCATGATGAACACCTCTTTTTATTTTTCCCATGACTTGTGTCACAGCTATTATTCTGTTAATGGTTTTCGCAAATAACACCAATTTGAACTTGATTATCCAGTCATGGAGCTATAGCTAAAAAACTGTCGGCATAAAAAAGACCCCTTCTATTAAACAACAAGAAGAGGTCTTTTAATTTATAAAAAACACCCTCCTTATCTTTCAGGCGAAAATCTGCCTGCTGGATTTGGCACAGCACTCCTATTAAGTCTGCTGCCGAGACATCTTCGGGCCAGTCCCTCCGTCTCTCTTGATAAGAAGATCTAAATTATATAATTTATCAAATATTACGATGTCTACCAAAAAAGTACCAGGCTGGAAACTTGCCGAAACCATCTGAGTTTGTGAAAGTGACATCGAAAGTCGTATTGAAAAGCAAATATAAGAGTACAGCATTTTGTCTATTTTCGCAAGGTTTAGTTTTATAGTATTTCACATACACTCCTTAATGATTATAAAGAGATCTTGACATGTGCAGTTAATCAGTTTATTTCAATAATGAAACTCTTGTAATATTTGAATAAAACCTAAATATAGCCATTTTGGGACGGAACTAATATAAAAAAGAGGTCTAATGACCTCTCAGCAAATTTGTTGTATTAGGTTAGGTGAGTTATTTTTAGTCGAGTTCACATCAGTCGATACTTCAAATGCTTCCATCTGTTCCGAATCGAATGACTTTAAATACTGTTGCAGATATGCAGGATCATTAATGGATGGATTCAACCAATCTTTTTCATCTTCTGGTTTAAGGATAACAGGCATACGATCATGAATGCTGGTCATTATCTCATTAGGAACGGTTGTTATAACGGAGCACGAATAGATGCTGATGCCTTCAGGAGATTTCCAGGATTCCCAGAGACCGGCCATTCCAAATGGAGCATGGTTCTTCAGTTTTATTCGCATCGGTATTTTTCTCTCTGGTGTCTTCTTCCATTCATAAAAAGAGTCAGCAATTATCAAGCATCTCTTCTTCTTATACGCATTCTTGTAGCTTGCTTTCTCTGCAATGGTTTCCGCTCTGGCATTGATCATTTTATAGCCCACTTTTTCGTCTTTTGCCCAGAAAGGAATGAGTCCCCACCTAAGATATCCAAGTCGATTCCTTGCCCCGTCATTAATGACGGAGAGCACGGATTGGGAGGGAGCAATATTGTAGCTGAATTGGTATTCCCCATCAAATGATCCTTGAATATCAAACCGTTCTTTTATTTCTTCAATGTCAGTAAAAAGGGTGTAACGTCCACACATAATATCGCCTACCGTATTAAGATTTATTACAGTGTAACAAATGGAACAGGCAGGCACAAATCAGCGTTCTAAAATCCTGATGTCGGTAAATGGTTGATTAAATAATTCGCTGGAAATCAAAAGAGTGCCAAGGACTTCTCTTTCATCTTCAGCTTTAATGATTTCCGACAAAATTAAGGTACTGCCATTCCTGACCGTTACTTTATATTCATTCATGTAATCCCCCCTCAAAAGGCTAGATGGTTGTTATTATAAACCAAAAACCCCCAAGTATCAGTATTGAACTTTGGAAGAGTCATGGTCAATCTTCTAATGGAGAGGCCGCATGGAGGTTCCTTTATACTTCTAAGGGTTAGTCGAACGAGGCAATGCCTGAGACCATAACTCCTTGTAAAGGAGGCGTAAAAAAGACTGTCCATGAATGATTCATGGACAATCTGGGCACTGTCAAAGGTTATTCGATTCAATACTGATAATTTGATTATGGAGATAGCATTGAGGCAAGCCCCAACAGTCGGTACGAAAAGGCACGCTCTTCTAGAAGAACCAAATTGGAGTTGCCCCTATTCCAAGTCCATTCATTATTTAAAATGCAGCAAAACCTCATTTATTAAATGTGCTGCCAATGTAACGGTTTTATTATTTTCGTCCAACGAAGGATTCACTTCCGAGATATCAAAGGAGAGGATCTTTTCATTCGATACGATATGCCTAATAATGGCACGGACCAATTTCGGATTCAGTCCAAACGGCGATGGAGCACTTACCCCAGGTGCGTAGGCTGAATCAATAACGTCCGTACATAATGTAAGAATAATGTAGTCATTTTCCTTAACGAATTCATTTATCCGCCGCTTAGTTTCATCCATTTCGTTCAATGACAAATCTTCTTCCAATATGTAGTCGACCTTACTTCTCTCAGCAGTTTCAAACAGTGCCTTCGTATTCCCCTGCTTCTGAATTCCGACACATAAATATCCACAACTTTGATCTTCGTCCAAAATCTGCTTAAACATCGTTCCTGATGAACTTTCTTTTTCATATGGCCTCATATCAAAGTGAGCGTCAATATTAATAATCCCTAATCTAGCTTTTGGTCCAATGGATTTCCTAATCCCAAGATAATGGCCATACAGGGTCTCGTGTCCTCCCCCAAGTATGATAGGAATCGCTTTAGTCTCCAATATCCCGGCAACAGCTGATCCCAATTGGGATTGGGCGGCCTCCATCTCTGTACTTTCACATATTACATTTCCAGCATCCACCAGCTCGATTTGGGAAGGTAAATGACAGGGTAATTTTGCCAATGACTGCCTAATATGATCGGGACCCTCTGCAGCACCAATCCTGCCCTTATTCCTTTTTACGCCTTCATCACATTTGAAGCCAATCAATCCAAAGGTCCTTGATGCATTGGAAGAGATGGCTAATTCCGAAATCGGTGCCAAACGTACTCTTTGGTGGTATCTGAAGCTGTCCATGTCAGATTGGGAATCAATTCTTCCATTCCAATATTTTAAAGTCGGATTAGTATACATAATTTCTCCTTTATTTAAAAAATTCCGAAATATCTTTTTTTAAAATTATAAATGAGATAATATATAATTACCAATACAAAAATTCAATAAATCTATAGTTTAAAGCTATAGAAAGGAGAATATATGGACCTTCGTCAACTTCGGTATTTCACTACCATTGTCCAGGAAAAGAATTTCTCAAAAGCGTCAAAAATACTGCATATATCTCAACCTTCCCTAAGTAATGCCATAATGAAAATAGAAAATGAAGTTAGTTTTCAGCTTTTGGAACGTAATACAAGGGGGCTTGAGCTTACGGAAGCAGGGGGGATTTTTTATACTAGATCTGTTGATCTGTTAAGAAGATTCGATAATATGCAAGTGGAGCTTAAGGAAATGAAGGATGTTGGAAGCGGAACAGTATCTATAGGTTCCATAGAGTCATTCAAATTTTGGTTCCCGAAGATAATCAGGAATTTTAAAATCAATTATCCTAATATTCATATAAAAGTCAGGGAAATATTAGGGGAAGAGAAGGTTTTCGATTCGTTAAACCGGTATAATGTTCATTTCACCATCACGAACCAGCCCATCAACAACGATGAAATTCTGTCCACTCCCCTTTATAATGAAAAATTCATGCTTTTGATCCATAAAGATGACGAGTTAAACGAAAAAGAATCCATCACTTTCCAAGACATTGCAAAGAAAGAATTGATCATCAGTACAACTGGATTTCAAACAAGAGATGATATCTTAAGAGCATTTAAAGGTGAAAATGCAATTCCCAATATCCTATACGAAATAGAAAGGCTTGAAACAGCTTGCAGTTTGGTAGAAGAAGGGCTTGGGGTTACAATTTTACCGGAAAGCTATATTAAATCCGCTGCTATACCAAATACTGCAATTCGCGCAATCGATTCGAACTTTTTGGAAAGGACTGTTTACATTGCTTATTTGAAAGATCGTTATCTATCTCCTGCGGTATATAGGTTAATAGAGGACATACATAGCTTTTTTAAGAGTGATGTTAGGTTCGATGACTAAAAAAGAACCCAACGAAAAACATCCCCTTATGCACATTGCACAAGGGGAATGTTTCATTCCATTGCTCTGGCCATTTTCCTTGATTTCCTTATTTACATCTTGCTAAAGGAATTTCAGTCTATATTCATCAGGATAAAATTAATTCGTGACACTACCATCTTCGTCTGGATCTTCAATATCAGCCGGATCTTTTTCCAATAGTGCCTCTTTGTCTTTTTCGTTCCATTTTGCTTTATATCCTAATGATTTCGCTACTCTTAACACCGGTAGATACGATTTTTTATCTGGTTTAAATGTTTCTAAGTCCCCTGATTGGATTACACCCAAACCAAGTAGCAATTTGTCTGATTGAATATAGGGTTTTTCATCTATCAGTTTCATTTGTTCAGCTGTATAAGGATAAACGGCTCCATTCACTTTTAAGGTAAACGGTCCCTTTTTTTCTTCTTTTATTTCTTTTGGCTTTTTCGATTTATAAGAAACATTATAAACTCCTTGAACAGTTCCTTCTCTCGTATTATCGGCTCCTCCATACATTTTCCCCTTTTCATAATCAAAAATAACAGCTTGCACATTTCCGATATGTTGGGGTTTTTCTTCATAAACATGGCCTTTTGCCATTAACTCCAACCTTGTATTTTGTTCAATTCCCGGTTCCCATCTAACTGTCGGATAACCAGCAGAATAAATGCGTGGCGCAAGTATCGCATCTTGAATTAGCATTTGATGATCAAGTACATTCATAATCGTTTCAGATACCGATGCGATTATCGTCGCCCCGCCTGGTGAACCAATGGCCATGAAGGGGTTGCCATCTTTTAATACGAAGGTCGGGGACATACTGCTTCTTGGTCTTTTTCCTGGTTCCACCTGGTTAACTCCACCCGGTGTGGCATCAAAATCCGTCATTTCATTATTAAGCATGAATCCATAATCAGGTACCATGATACCTGATCCGAATACTTGCTCGATTGTAGTCGTATAAGCAACCATATTTCCCCACTTATCCATTACAGAAAAGTGAGTCGTTTGTCCGATCGGGGTTTTCTCTTCTTTTACCTTCTCCATTGAAATGGGTTCTTTGCCCTCATACTTCCATGGATCGCCTGCTTTGACATCAGCTGTTGATCTATTTGGATTAATGAGTTTTCTTCTTTCTTTTATATAATCTTCATCCAATAGTCCTTTTGTTGGTACATCATAAAAATCTTCATCTGCCATATAGGCAGCGCGATCGGCAAAAGCGAGATGCATGGCTTCGGTTAGATAATGTAGATACTCAGGGGAGTTCGCCCCCATCTTTTGTACATCGAATCCTTCCATTAGCTCCAGGATTTGTTGGACAGTCAAGCTGCCTGAACTTGGTGAAGCTGCCCCCACCACTTCAAAGCCCCTATATTCCGATTTAATTGGCTTCCTCTCTTTCACTACATAGTTTTCCAAATCCTCGGTTGTCATCGTTCCTTCTCGTTTTTGAACTTCTTTGGTAAGTGCTTCCCCGATTTCACCTTTATAAAAAACATTAGAACCTTGTTTTTTTATTAACTTAAGAGTCTTTGCCAGATCTGGCTGAACGAGGGTGTCTCCCTCTTCCAATTGTTTTCCGTTTGGCACAAAAACTTTTGCAGCCGCTTGGTTATTTTCTAGTTTTTTTACATTTTCATCGATATATTGTGCTGTTATCCAATTGACTTTAACCCCTTTTTCAGCTTGTTTAATGGCCGGGTCCATAACTTGTGATAATTTCAATGTTCCATATTTCTCAAGTGCAGCTTCCATCCCCTTAAGGGTTCCAGGGACTGCAACAGCTTTACCAGTTGTGTGCCGTTTACTAAAAGGAACAGGTTTTCCCTTTTCATCTAAAAATAGTTCAGGCGTAACATTTTGCGGTGCCATTTCGCGGCTATCGATCATCGTTATTTTATTTTCTTTCTTATTATAAATCATGATAAAACCACCGCCGCCAATTCCAGACATCATCGGTTCAACTACATTTAACGATAATTGAATGGCTGCTGCTGCATCGACTGCGTTTCCACCTTGTTTTAATATCTTTATACCCGCTTCAGCTGCTAAAGGGTGGGAAACTGATACGATTCCTTTTGTAGCCCCCTTTCCCATTGACTCGTCTATTCCAGGGACACTTGCAAAAGCTGGTGTGATCATACAAAAGAAACTGAAAGTAACTAAAATAAAACTTTTTAAAAATTTCATGACTTAGTCTCCTTTCAAAATAAAACAAATTAGGGTTTTACCATAAGGCAACAGGAAGTACGAACAGATGACTTTAGTAGGAATATGCTGGTTGAGCTCGATATAAAAGCAGTCTGCACATTCTCAATGATGTTTCACTTCAAAAAATCACCCCCCAAATGGTTCAGCTCTACCCTTTACTTCTGGTTTGATATTCGAAGACTCAATTTTTCTCTATACTTTGCTTATGTTTCAAGATATTGGGGCTATCGTGATTGTCACCCTTCCAAAGATATTGCAAAGCCAACAATACAATAAATGCAGATACCCCAATGATGTCCGATATCGTTTCAGGATAGATTAATAGTAAACCAACGATTATAGCGAGTACTCTTTCCAACCAGTGCATCCCCCTCATCCAGTAGCCTATAACACCCGCACCAATTGCGATCATGCCTGACATTGCTGTAAGTACGACCCAGACAACCTCCATCCAAGTTGTATCGATCATCAACATTTGTGGGGAAAGAACAAATATATATGGAATGATAAATGCAGCGATGGCAAGTTTTGATGACTCAATCCCCGTTTTTATCGGTTCACCGCCTGCCACCCCTGCCGCTGCAAATGCCGCTAAAGCAACTGGAGGAGTTATATCAGCTATAATGCCAAAATAGAAGACAAATAAATGTGCAGATAAATCAGGAACACCAAGCAATATGATCGCAGGTGCTGCAATCGTCGATGTGATTACATAATTGGCGGTCGTAGGTGAACCCATTCCTAAAATAAGTGCCGCTACCATTGTCAGCATCAATGTTGGAATCAAATATCCGCCAGACAAATCGATCAAACCATTAGCCAGCTTCAGCCCTAATCCAGTTTTCGTAACGATTCCTACAATAATGCCGGCTGCTGCGGTTGCGGCTGCAACCGCAAGTGCCGTTCGAGCTCCATCCACCAATGCATAAATGATATCGATGAATTTCATGCGGACATCCTTGTTTATGAATCCTACAAGAACAGAGATTGCAATGGAATACAGTGCTGCATGTGTAACCGTGATATTCAGCATGAGTAAGAAGATAATGGCAAGGATCGGTATTAGTAAATAAAATTTGCCGAACACTTCCTTCTTACTTGGCATCTCTTCTTTCGTTAATCCACGAAGCCCAAGTCGTTTCGCTTCAAAATGGGTCATGATCCAAATTCCTGAAAAGTAAAGGATAGCTGGAATCGCAGCCGCCTTTGCTATATCCCAATACGTTATTCCATTCCCAATGAACTCAACCATTAAGAATGCCGCTGCCCCCATTACCGGAGGCATCAATTGACCGCCTGTCGAAGCGGCCGCCTCCACTGCCCCTGCGAATTCCTTCTTATAACCAAGATTTTTCATCATCGGTATCGTAAATGCTCCTGAAGTGACAACATTAGCTACAGAGCTTCCGCTAATCGTTCCTTGAAGAGCACTGGAAAAAATCGCAACCTTTGCAGGTCCCCCTATCCTTCTGCCTGCAATGGCGGTTGAAAGATCATTGAAGTATTGACCGACACCTGTCCGGACTAGAAAGGATCCAAACAGTAAAAATAGGAAGATGAATGTCGATGACACCGCTAACGGAGTACCTAAAATGCCCTCTGTCGAGAAGAACATCGTTTGCACCAAACGTTCCAGAGTTAAACCGCGATGAGCAAGGAACCCAGGCATATACTGTCCAAAAATTCCATAGAAAATGAATAATGAAGCAATGACCATAATAGGAAGACCCACTGCACGCCTGGTTGCCTCCAAAACCAGCAGAATGGCCATTAGGCCAACCGCAAAATCCAATGCGCCCAAACGTCCTACATTCATGACGATATCTTCGAAAAATAAGGGCCAATATGCACCTATCCCGATACTAACGATCGCTAAAATGATATCGTACCAGGCAATTTGAAACTTTCCTTTTTGACGCTTCTTCCTGTTTGCAGGAAATAGTAAAAAAATCAAGGAGAGCGCAAACCCTAAATGTATCGTCCGTTGGATTTGTGCTGTAAAAACGCCAAAAATAGCAGTATATAATTGGAATAACGAAAAAGCCAAGAGTCCAAAAAACGCAATGTGTCCCAAGACACCAGTTAATTTCCTTGTCCCGGCTTCAGGATCATATTTTGCCAATAACTCCTGTTGTTCTGCTTCGGTTAAATACTTCGTTTTTTCTTGATCAGCCACTAATCTTCACTCCCTTCAACTGTTCCCATAAAGAAATTCTTTCCGATGAAATCCTGACCCATGTCCCTGGTTTAATATAGTCTGCCAATGTATAAGTTTTTTCATCGTATATTAAACGATGGTTAGCTCTGACTTGTCCTACTCGTAAATCTATATAGGCGAAATTGCGATTCATATTTTTTATGAAATAGGTACCGTCTTTCTCTACGAATACTTCCTCCCCCTCTGCATTAGAAGGCATACCGACTGCAAAATCATTATAAGCAAGTTCGGTTTGTTCGATTTGCTTATCCGATAACCGATATGATTCCAAAACATCCGTGAGGTGGATGGAGTGTGTATACTTAATCTTGAATTCTTTTTCTTTTTTCAATGGAAAGTATGCGACTAATTTCCCTTGGTCCTCGAAGGAAAAGATAATTACATGCTTATAAGGAATAAATAATAAAAAAGCGATGAACAGAGGTATACCAAAAGCCATGAATCTCGGGAATTTCATAGGTACCCCTTTCAAAACCAGATATCCGATTCAGAAAAAAACGAAGCCGATAGGTCACATTAAGCGAGCTACCGACCCAATCACATTACTTGGAAACACCTTTTTCTTTAAAGTATCTTGCTGCTCCAGGATGAACTTCCATATCCCCTAACCCTTCAAGTGCAGTCTTTGCTGTAATGAACTTGCCTTTAGCATGTGTGATTTTATCTGTGTTGTCATAAACAGCTTTAGTCATTTCATAAACTAAATCTTCATCAAGATCCTTTGTAACCACTAACATCGCTTTAACAGCAACTGTTTTCACCTCGGATTTGATTTTGTACGTACCACTTGGAATTGTTTCTGCAGCATAGTATGGGTACTTTTTAACCAATGCTTGAATCTTGTCCTCTGCAATAGGCAGGATAAAAATATCATTTTGGACGGATAGCGCCTCAACTGCACCAGTCGGCGTGCCTGCCGTAATGAAAGCTGCGTCAATATTGCCTGCTTGGATTCCTTCAGCCGACTCATCGAATGATAGATTTTGTCCTTTAATATCTTTTTCAGACAACCCATGTATCTCCAGGATTTGCATGGCATTGATGTAAGCACCAGAACCTGGTGCGCCAACTGATACCTTTTTACCTTTCAAATCCTCAATTGATTTAATTCCACTCTTTGCAGTCGCTACAATTTGTACCGTTTCAGGATATAATGAGCTGATCGCTTGTATATTATCTATGGGTTTCCCATCGAACATTTCTTTTCCTTCAAGTGCATATGCCGCGATATCCGTTTGCGAAAAAGCGATTTCAGCTTCTCCAGCTCTTAAAGTTTCCATGTTTTCAGCGGAGGCACCAGATGTCTGAGGTGTTATATTCGCTTTTGTTTTATCGGAAATGATTTTTCCAATTTGTCCTCCAAGTGGATAGTATGTACCTCCCGTTCCACCAGTCAACAGACTCAGGTTTTGGTTTCCGCCGCCCGAGACACCTGCTTTACTGTCTCCGCAAGCCGCGATAATACCGGTTACCGTCAAAATCAAAACCAATAAAAAGCACTTATGAAATTTTTTCATAAAACTCCCCCCTCATTTATTTTCTTCATCCGCAAAAGATGATAGTTTTATTATTCTACCGACCACCTCACTTTACCTTTTTTTACAAAAACAGACATATAAACCAAAGGAACTAGTATTTGATTAAAAACTTTTATATAAATCGAAATAACAAGCATAAATGTGTAAAAACACCTATTAAAAACAAGGAAAACACGCTATTAAATAGTAATATTTTACCTTTTATTACCTATTTCCCCTTTCTTTAAGGATAATATTGACTCTTCCATTTTAGAAATATATTATTGTTATAAACTTATTAGTCTATATTATAAAATGACCTCCCTAGCATATTTCTAGCTTTTAATCGTTGTTTCCAGCTTTTTCTTGAGAGGGAACATTAGAAGTCCACCCTTTCTATTACCAGCCATTTTTTCCTTTTATTTTCAAATCCAACTGAAATGGGTGATTGTTTGAATTTCCTATCCCTCCGCTATTTCATAGAGGTTTCTAACCATCTTAGTTTCAGTGAGGCTTCCAAAACCCTGCATATATCCCAGCCCGGACTTAGCCAACAGATTTTATCCCTCGAAAAACAATTAGGCTTTAAATTATTGAATCGTACGACAAGAAAAATTACATTGACAGAAGAAGGGGAGTACATCTATAAAAAACTAGCTCCTTCCTTTGAAGATATTGAGAAAACAGTGAATTACATAGTTGAAAATAAAACCATCCCCAAGCCTAAACTGAAGATTGCTACTGTCCCCTCTGCAGCTAGCATATTTATCCCGAAGCTATTGAAAAAGATTGTGGGAGAATACCCGGAAACAGAATTTTACGTTCATGAAACAACATCCTCAAGGGCTGTAAAACTCGTAAACCAACAAAATTATCACATCGGTTTCATCCGAACGCCCATTCACAGTAACATCATCGCCAATGAAGGATTAAGCATGATTGAATTCATGAGGTTTCCTTTACAATTGGTCGTTTCCATTGACCATCCGCTAGCCCAAAAGGATGCTATACATTTATACGAAGCAAAAGACGAACCTTTTATCCATTATGATGCCGTGCAAGCACACTCCCTTCAATTCCTTTTGGAAAAGGCTTGTCTAACTGCTGGATTTTCACCTAAAGAATTATGTAAAGGCTCTGAATTACTGACTATCGCCAATCTAATATCCAATAACCTAGGCGTAGCACTCATGCCGGAAGATATGGTAAGTTTGTTGGGAAAAAGCAAAGTCAAAGCCTTGAACATCGATAACTCGGAATTATCAAGTTCCATATCTGCAGTTTGGAAAAAAACGGATGCATCAATGCTGACTACGCATATTTTGAAAACGTTAAAAAATGATCATGCTTTTAGCGATATATGAGATTCTTGGTTGGAAAAAGCTACGAAACGACTCTTAGTGAGAAAGGACCAATTTTCGTAAATTCAATAATAATGGTAAGCTCATCGACCTTCTGAATAATTCAAAAAAGAATAAAAAGTTATTTACGTTGGGTGAGGTTAAAAAAAAGCCCAATTTCTCGTTTATGACACTGAGAAATTGGGCTATATTATTTTGCCTCCTAAACTTCGCTAAGTACTATCCTTAAATGATAGCTTGTTGGCGCTGGGGCGGGACCCCGGTATTGAGTTTTAGGTTTCACTTAACGAATTAAAACGTTCAAATGTGCGAACCACCCATATTGGTAGTGACTAATTATATCAGTGCATGGCATGCTTTGACTTAAGAAAATATAAATACTCTATTCCCTCAGCGGTGATCTTAGTTCCTGCCCTTCCTCTTCCTTTGACGACAAATCCTTCGATTTCTAAAAAATCCAAGCGGCGTCGGATCTGCTGAGGGGACAAGACAAAGTCCGAATCTTGACTTTGACTCGAAATCAGCTCTCTGCTTGCCGCTTTTCCTTTATCGTTACATTGCTTGATTACTTCCAAGATGAAAGCGCGCTCCTGAATTTCCAGCATACTTTTACAGACGGGATAATCTGCCGTCACACTGTCTTCCGCATGCCCGTGCATGAACGGAAGATCACTTTTCGTCACGACATTCCCCTCACAAACCGTCAGCATGTAATCGATTGTGCTTTTAAGTTCCCGTATGTTGCCGGGCCATTCATATTGCATGAAATACTCCAAAACGTCGTGCTCTACTTTTACCCACTTCCCGCTTTTTGTGATGAGATGCTTTATCAAAAGTGGAATATCCGCTTTTCTCTCTTTGAGTGACGGTATGTAAAGATTGAGTACATTCAGCCGGTAAAACAAGTCTGTTCTGAATGAACCGTCCCGCATCTTATCATGAAGATTTTTATTCGTCGCGGTAATCACCCTAACATTAATAGGAATGATTCTTTTGCCCCCAATTCTACGGATTTCCCCCTCCTGAAGAACTCGAAGTAGATGGGATTGAACGGTGAGACTTATGTCACCAATTTCATCCAAAAAGATAGTCCCGTTATCCGCCATTTCAAACAGTCCTTTCTTGCCTCCCCTTTGTGCCCCTGTAAATGCCCCTTCTTCGTAGCCAAACAATTCACTTTCAAGTAACGTTTCTGTTAAAGCGCTACAGTTGACAGCCAGAAACGGCCCGTTCTTTCGCAATGAATGGTCATGAATAGCATGAGCAAACAATTCTTTCCCAGTTCCTGTCTCTCCCTGAATCAAAATCGGATGCTCCGACAGGGCAAGCTTCTTGGCAATCTGTTTACGCTCTTTCATTACTTCATCCTCGGCGATAATATCATCAAAGCAGTATTTTGTATAAAATCCTTTATTTCGCATTTCCCTTTGAGCGGTCTTTTCTATTTCAAAGGCTTGATGAACGCTTTTGAAGGTTGCGACGATTGTATTTTCTTTAATCATTTGTAACCGGAAAATTACGACATCCACGCCGTCTATATTGAAGAACTTGCTGTCATCATTACTTTCCATGATGAAATCGATAATATCCCGGCGATTCATTACATGCTCTAGATACTTATTAACCACATCTTGTGCATCAACATGGAACAAAGCCGCAAGCTGATTATTGAATACCGTTATCAGCCCTTCCTCGTTAACTACTAATATTCCGTCATCGACAGTCCCCAACACATTTTGGATATGATCGCTCATCTGCTTGGCATCACGCTCTGCATATAACAGCTTACGTTGTAATTCAATGATATTGCTAATATACCTTTCTGAAATCTTCGAAGATATATCCTTTTGTAAACCGCAGCATTCTACAACTTCCAGAATTGTTGTTATATCAAAAAGACGCACGCCTATATCGATTACTTCTTTTATGTAAGAGGGGCACAGATGTGTTTCTCCTGGTGAAACGGCTATTTGGACATTCTCATAAAATAAAATCCCCTTCCTGAAAGGGATAAATTGAACATGATCGATACCAAGCTGATATAAGGATTCAATAAGGTTTATAGTTGCATCATCATCATCATTCACCAAAAGAACTGCCGAACCCACTGGTATTCTTAATAGCTTGTCAATGTATTCATGATTAACAGTTCTCTTTCCCACAATTATTTTCTCGGCATTTACGCTATACAATCCCTTTTTCTTATCATAAGCGGCATCTGATGAATACAAGATAAGCCCATCTCCCAGAGATCGTGGTATTCCCTCATCGGCAGCATGGCTTTTGACATGAACATAGTCTCCCAGCAGTTGTTCCAGTTGCTCCTGCAAGGCTTCCTTTGTTTTTGAGCTTCCCGCTATAAGTGTAAGTGATGATTTTGACATAAAAACACCTACCTGTCTTTTAATTGGTACTATTATATCACCAAAAAGAACCAATAAAGACCTTAAACTTTAATCCAACCTTAAAGTTCCCATAAAAATCAATTACCCAATATTGGCACAGAATTTGCATGTATAAAAGCATTGAAGTACCTATGTACTTGAAAAGGAGGGAAACAGCAGAATAGGAAATAAACAGATGATAGTCGATAGGCCGGCAATATTTTGTAAGCGTATTACTTCCATGCACTTATTTTAAAAACAAAGGAGAGACACTTATGAGCCAAATAGAAGAGAAGGCTGTTTCGCTTGAAACAACGGGAAAAAAGGAGAGAAAAATCAATGTTTTTGTATTGCTGCTCTGCATTCTCGCAATAGCAACTCTATTCACTTACATTTTGCCGGCCGGGGAATATGCACGGATTGAAGCAGATGGACGGACAACTGTTGACGCCAGTTCTTTTAAATGGATAGAATCTGCACCGGTCGAATTTTTCGATATGATAAAAGCGATTCACACCGGAATGGTAGAAGCCGGAAATATTATCTTTTTCTTATTGATAATCGGAGGGTTTTTCGGTGTTTTACGAGCAACAGGGACGGTTGATGTGCTTATCGCCACAATGGCTCGGAAGTTGGCGACACGTGAAAAGCTATTGATTCCTGTCGTGATGCTGTTTTTTGCTGTAGGCGGCTCCTTAATGGGAATGGCGGAGGAAACACTAGCTTATCTTCCTCTTATCATTCCGCTGGCGTTGGCTCTCGGATTCGATACAATTACAGGAACCGCCATCGTCATTGTTGGGGCATTGTCAGGGTTCACGACTGCCATCATGAATCCATTCACAGTAGGACTTGCGCAAGGGATTGCTGAATTGCCGATGTTCTCAGGAATAGGGTTGCGTCTGATTTTATTTATTATCGTCTACCTTGTTTCCGTTCTTTATATCCATCGTTACGCAATGAAGGTAAAGAAAAATCCTTCCATCGGAATCTATGGAAAATATACAAAAGAAGAATCGAAAAAACTGCTGCAATCAAGTGTGAAGTTAACAGCAAGACATAAGTTCATCTTAGGCAGTTTCTTAATTAACTATATCGTCTTGGCGTTTGGAGTCATCAAGTTCCAATGGTACATGACAGAAATCGCTGCATTATTCATTATATTGACAATTGTCATTGGAATCATCGGAAAATTGTCTGCAGATCACATCGTCAGCTCCTTTACCAATGGATCTGCAGCCTTGCTCGGCGGCGCTTTGATAATCGGCGTATCACGTGCCATTCTTGTCGTATTGAATGAGGGACATATCGTCGACCCTATGCTGCATCAAATATCTGAAGCTATTCAGCATATTCCCTCCTATTTAAGTGTTGCCGGCATGTACAGCTTCCAAACTCTCATTCATTTTATTCTAGCTTCCGGCACCGGTCATGCGATGTTGACCATGCCAATTATGGTTCCGCTCGCAGACTTATTGGATATTACACGCCAAACTGCAGTGTTGTCTTTCTCTTTTGCGGACGGAATTGGAAATATGATTTTCCCGACCGCAACCACCTTGATGGCAGGCTTGGCAATCGCGGGCATACCATGGACGAAATGGGCGAAGTGGATTCTGCCGCTGGTACTCATTCAATATCTCATCGGATTGATAGCTGTCATCTCGGCTCACTTCATCGGTTATGGTCCATTCTGATATAAAACACGAATTAATAACAGGAGGAGAAACGCATTGCTTACTTTAATAAAAAATGGCGAGATATACTCACCTAATTACTTAGGACGGAAAGACGTTTTGATTACAGGCGATAAAATCGCATTCATAGATGACAGAATCGAGGTTCCTGAAAACTTTGCCCCTATTCAAATCATTGATGCGACCAATCTTTTGGTTGTTCCAGGTTTCATAGATTCACATGTTCATATTATTGGCGGAGGCGGCGAGGGCGGATTCAAAACCCGCACCCCCGAGCTGATGCTTACGGACATTACGACTTCAGGTATTACAACGCTTGTCGGCTTGCTTGGAACGGACGGGACTACGCGTAGAATGGAAAGCCTGCTTGCCAAGGCCCGTGCGCTTGAAGAAGAGGGTATTTCCTGTTTCATACATACAGGTTCCTACCAAGTGCCAGTAAAAACATTGACAGGAAAAATCGAAGATGACCTTATTTTTATCGACAAAATTATCGGTGTCGGGGAGATTGCCATCTCCGACCATAGATCATCAGAACCCACTTTTGAGGAATTGACAAAAATCGCCGCAGCGGCACGCAACGGCGGTATTCTGTCAGGAAAAGCAGGTATATTAGAAGTTCATGTAGGAGACGGAGATGGCGAGCTCTCGTTGTTACATGCAATTGCTGATAAAACCAACATCCCGATTCGGCAGCTCCATCCGACACATATCAACCGAAATGAAAAATTATTCAAGGCGGGAATTGATTACGCTAAGCGGGGCGGGTACGTAGACTTTACTACAAGCACCATACCTCAGTTTCTGGATGATGGCGAAGTGAAGTGCAGCATGGCCTTGCGCATTATGCTTGAAGAAGGGATTCCAGTCGGACACATCACCTTCTCTTCAGACGGGCAAGCAAGCCTTCCGTTTTTCAACACCCATGGGGAGTATGCAGGCCTGCAAGTAGGAAAAGTATCTTCACTATATCAGGAAGTGCGTGATTCTGTTTTAGAAGAAGGAATCCCCCTTGAAACGGCACTGAAGGTCATCACCACGAATCCCGCACAAGTGCTGAAACTTTCAAACAAGGGCAGTATCCAAACCGGGAAGGATGCTGATATCGTATTATTGCAAAAGGAAACTTTGGCAATCGCCACTGTAGTGGCAAGAGGACAAGTTATGGTAGAAAAGGGCATTCCGTTGATAAAAGGAACATTTGAATGAGTTAGACAGAATAGCCGTTATCGAATAATTTTCACGTCTCGGGTTGTTTAAGATTCCGTATTAGGGATCACCTGGAATAAATATTGTGAAGAATTGCTATAGAGGCGTTACTTTAAACAAACTAAAAAGTCGAATTCCTAGCTGTAAAGGATTTCGACTTTTATTTTTTTGCAGTCACATTAGCCTGTCCCCTTTGTTGAACTATCAACCTATTGCTTCATTAGGGAACAAAACCTGTTACGCCTCGAAACACTTTATTTTTAAGGGATTATAATCTACTTTACTTTTCATTTCCATTAAAATCAGGATAATCGAGACCCCCCTATCTCTCACAATTTACATTAGGGGTCTCTCCTATGTGCTTTTTAATTCATTTCTTCAGAAGACCTTGTTGCTAGATATATAGCTCAACCAAATAAGGAAGTACTATGCATCGGCTGAACTTTCGCCATAGGATCAATATAGGCTTTAGCATTATTAACTGCCGTAGGACCTTCACCAAATCCAGAAGCAATTAATTTAACCTTTCCATCATATGTACAAATATCCCCGGCTGCGTAAATGCCTGAAATATTTGTTTCTTGTTTGGAATTAACGATAATTGCATTTTTATTGATGTTTAGACCCCATTCTTTAATCGCACCAAGAGAAGAGACAAAGCCGTAGTTAATAATTAAATCATCTACGTCAACCACTTCTTTTTGTTGAGTCTTAGTGTGTTCTAAAACAATTTGATTAATCTGATCTGCTCCAACCAGTTCGGAGGGAATATAAGGTGTTTTGACTTCAACAGAGGAATTCAATAATTTTTCTACACTATGTTCATGCGCACGGAATTTATCTCTTCGGTGGATCAATGTTACCTTTTCAGCAATTGGCTCTAACATAAGGGCCCAATCAACAGCAGAATCTCCACCACCTAGAATCGCCACTTTTCTTCCTTTAAAGCGGTTCATATCATTCACGAAATAATGCAAATTCTTATTTTCGAACTGTGTTGAATCTTCCAATTCCAATTTACGAGGCTGAAAAGCTCCATTTCCAGCAGTAATGATCACTGATTTAGAGAAATGAGTATCGAGGTTTGTGGTGATCTTAAATGTTCCGTCTGCTTGCTTTTCCATCTGTTCAACTGCTTCTTCAAGACAAATTGTTGGTTCGAATACTTTCATTTGTTCTTTTAAATTCTCTATCAATTCCTGTGCCCTTACTTTTGGAAATCCAGCTATATCATAAATGAATTTTTCGGGATAAAGAGCCGAAAGCTGTCCTCCCAATTGAGGAAGACTTTCAAGGATTTTCACCTTCGCCTGCCTCATTCCCCCATAAAACGCCGTAAACAAGCCAACTGGGCCTCCGCCAATAATTGTTATGTCATAGACCTTCTTTTCTTCTGTCAATGTAATCACTCCTTGTACTTCTAGGTTGGTTGTTCCTACTGAACATAGATAAAGGGATAGAATTAATGATTATTCGAGTAATCCTTCCTTTTTCTCGTTCCAACAAATGATGGATAAAGACTGTTGAAAATCCACCATTTCTAAAACAGACTTCCAATTTCCTAATTAATAAAACTATATATCTATTATCAATAGTAATAAGGCCTTAATGCATGTATCTAGAAATATTATTCAAATTTATTAGGATTGCCATCAAATGACGCTTGAGCTACTTTAATGGATTCGGTTGGACATCCTTCTGAAGCATCCAGCATATCTTCCTCTAGTTCATCAGGTATGATCGCTGCCCCAACATTATCATCCAATATAACAAACGCAATACCTTCTTCATCGTAATCATAAATATCCGGAGCTGAAGCACCACAAGCTCCGCAAGCAATACATGTTTCTTTATCCACGATTGTATAGTTAGGCATTTTTACTATCCATTCCCTTCAATAATCTAAGCTTCTGTTTTATACAAGGCATTTCTAAATATGGTGTAGAAGCCTTAAGCAATTCCAATTTGTTTTTTTCTTACTCAATATCGTTCAAAAATTCCAAAATGCTCGAATTAAACTTTTCAGGATTTTCCTGGTAACACAAATGACCGCCTTCTGGAATTATCACTAGCCGGGAGTTTATTAGTTCTTCATGAATTGCTTCCGATTCCTTTATGGGAGTTACAGTATCCAACTCACCACAAATTACAAGAACAGGAACTTCTATATGAGATAACAATCTCATTTGATTTAGATGATAAAGTGAGTTGGCTACCGACCGATATCCTGCCGGTCTTATCTGTGTCATGATCTCTTTTACTCGCTTATAGACTTTTTCTGAAGCATGGGGAGATAGCAATGCTTTTATCCTCTTATCCGCTATCTCCTCAGTAGAAAGGTTTTCAATTGAAAATAATCGATTTTTCAATTTCGTCTCGTTCTCTTCTGGGGTAAGAGCAGCAGCCCCTCTTGTCGAGTCGGCTAATATAAGTTTATTAACCTTATTAGGGTACAGGCTACAGTACTCTATCGCAATTGCCGCTCCCATTGAATGGCCAAGTAGATAGATTTTTTCCAACTTTAGCTGATCTAGCATGCCGTTCAGAATACGTGCAAAATCTTTAAAATTTCTAAATTCTTCTGCTGGATCTGAACTTTTCCCATAACCCGGAGCATCCCATGCAATTACTGTATAATGCTCCTTTAATTCCTGGATTTGCTCATTCCATGACTGTGAATTATTACTCATACCATGTAATAATACTAAAGGTTCTCCATTACCTTCTATTTCATAATGAATACTTAAATCTTCTACTTTTACGTATGGCATAATATCAGTCCCTCCTTATTTATTTTGGCAATTCTTTGAACAATAGAGTTTAAGACTGCTGAACTTTTCAAGGCAAATCTCTAACTCTTAAAACACCTATTCTTGAAATATCTTTCTTAAAATAGCGAATGATTTACTACATTTATATTTCGCTTGGAAATAGCTTTCGTTTTGATCTGATAAAGAAAGTGCTTCCTTTCCTGAAGATAAGCAGGAAAATCCACTTCCGCTTCTGTCTTACAATTTAGCTAAAAACAGTATTTTAAAAACTTTGTCAGCCTAGCCAAGTCCTCGAACTGACAATCCGCCGTCGCTGGAAATGACTTCACCTGTGATCGCGCGTGATTCGTCAGAAGCTAACAGTACATACGCCGCAACGTGATCTTCCGGCATCTGGGCGAGTTGAAGAATATTCCGTTTTTTAATGCTGCTTGCTTTAGTATCATTATCGACGATTTTCACAAATGGACTCAGTGGTGGAATCACCGTGAGTGCTGTCAATGTACCCCCTGGTGCTACCGCATTTACCCGGATAGAAGGAGATAGTTCGAACGCAAGCTGGCGCATCAATCCAATTTGGGCGTGTTTGCTGGCTGTGTACCAAACACCGCCGCCATCTGGATAAAAACTTGCACCGGACACGGTAAAAATAATATTGCCATTTGTTTTTTTCAGTTCTTCAAGAGCGGCTTTCGCTCCGAAAAAAGAGCCTTTTACGTTAATATTGAGAAGAAAATCATACGCTTCGGAAAGCGCCTCAGGAGTCACATCGGCAAATTTGGCAAATCCATCGAACACGCCGGCATTCGCAACGAAAACATCTAACTTTCCGAATTGCTCAACAGTAGCTTGGACCGCTTGCTCATTGTCTTCGTATTTGCTTACATCTCCCTGATATGTAAGGATATTTTCACCAAATTCTTCTTTCATTTTCGCTAACGTGTCTTTAGAGCGGGCGATAATGCTTACTTTTGCCCCTTCTTGTATAAAACGGCGTGTGACAGCTTCTCCAATTCCAGAAGCTCCCCCTGTAATCAATACGACTTTATCTTTTAAGGCCATGCCCATTGTCTCCACCCCTTCTGTTATCTTTCAAACGTGATGAACGGTTATACAAAGATCTAGGTTCCAATCAAGTATACGGTCTTGTATGCTAGCATATATTTTTTCAAAATGACTACATGTTGTTTTTTATACAAAACAATGTTTTTTATATAAACAATTCTAAAATGTAATCGCTTTATTGTCAATGTTAGCTGTAAAAAAAACTGAAACTATCGTTCGGGAATACGTTACTTGTTCTATATCAATCTGTGGTTATCCTTACTCCTTTGTACTCGTCAATAAGTATTCAAAATTTTATTGTGGCTTCTCAGTAAGGTAGCACCCCTTCTTACTGAGAAACCCTTCTAAAAAACGTATTATATTAACTTTTTAGCGCTCTATAAAGTTACTTTGTTTCCTGTCATATTACTTAGGTGATATTCGGCAACTTCTTGTTTTATCATAAACAAGTACGCAACAAATCCAAGAGTGGCTGCTACAATCAGCATGGCAATGGAGGGACCAAAATCACCGCCAGATAAATCGCGGCTCCACCCCATAATATAGCTTGAAAATCCACCCATAATATTTGTGAATCCCATTAAACCGGCTGCGCGGCCCGCTGTTTCAGGTGTTGAAAATTTGATGATGAAGAAATTGGTTAGATGAAACATTCCTCCCTGAGTTCCCATAGCAAGCCCCATGGAAACGCCTGCAAAAATAGGATTTGGTGCAATGACAGCGATTGTCAAAAATACAGCTGTTAGTATGAAAAGAATCGTCGCAAGCAAACTCGGGCGCTTCGTTTTGTCCGCCAGAAATCCGCCAGCCAGGACAAATCCAAGCGCGAATAGCCACGATAATGAAGTAATACCAGTCATCGCTTCCCTTTCAAAGCCTTTGGCCTCAACGAGATATGTAGGAAGCCAAATACTGATTCCAAAGAAAAGAAAGGACGACATCAAATTGCCAAACCAGACAACCCAATAACGATAATCCTTTGCGAAGAATTGCTTAGACTGCACATCATCCGCTTCTTTTTGGCGAATATAGGAGACTTCTTCTTTACTCATGCGTGGATGTTCTTCTGGCGTATTACGAGTCAAAAACAGGAACATTGGAATATTTATAAACAAGTTAAAGGCGGCGAGAGCAAAGAACGCGGCCTGCCAATGAAATGTTGAAATGATTAGAATGAGCATAACGGTACCCACTGCCGGGCCAAGGTAGTTTCCAGTAATCCAGAATGACTGTGCCCTGCCAAGCTCTCGTTTATTAAACCAATTCGAAATGAATTTACCCGATATCGGGATCATCATACCTTCCCCAATTCCGAGGATGACTCTACTAATTAAAAACATTTCGTATGAAGTGGACAGCCCTCCCATGACCATTGTCGCTGTCCATACCAGTAAACCTAAAACTGCTGTTTTCCGTGCCCCTAACTTGTCGATAATAACTCCCCAAAAAATGTTGGAACAGGAGTATGAAATCATGAATATAAAGGAGATCAAGCCAATTTTCGCATTTTTATCCGGGCCAGTTAAACCAAGATCACTTAAAAATCCCGGATCGGTTTGGATAACAGAGATACCTACTTTATCAATCTGACCGAAAAACCAGAAGAAAAAAATAGGAATCGCAATGTACAACCATCTTTTTTGACCTTGTAACATGTTATTTCCCCCTTATAATAGGCTCTTTGAATGCGCTTTCATGATTTTCGATAAAGAAAATGTCTATCATACTATCAAACTTCACCAGCTCCTCCTTTCAAAAGATGACAGTAACTCTTGTTTTATATAAAAAACAATGTTACCGATATTTAATGTTATATTGAATTTTCATAATAGTCAATAATATTTAGATTAATATTTTTCCAACAGGAAAAAGTAGTTTTATATAAAAAACAAAACAAGGTATAGTTTCGATAAAAAAACGAAACTATACCTTCTCTTCATTGACTTTCCCTGTATCACATAAAACCGGATAACGTTTCTGCAAATTCTCGAGCCTTAGGTAATGCAACTCAATAATTATTTTTGAAACTTCATTAACCGAAGCGAGAAAATGTCCATCATGCAAAAAAACTGGAGATGCTACGGACTGAGATTTACGAGGTCCAGAGTCCGTTCAAGTAAAAGGTTTTAACCGGGGACAGGATGGCGGTTTCTCCATAGGAGATAACCATGTATCCCGGTCCAACATCCCAACTTATGTTGCGGCTTGAACCGCAATTCCACAATCCCTGCGATAGGTAACCCCAAAATCGAAGAATGATTCTTCACTATATCCGCTCATTCATTGTCTTTCTTTTATAACTATTCTTTATAAATATATAAAAATTAACTATTTTTATTATTTATCACTCAATGTTAGCCTTTTGTTATACGACATTTGAAAGGATGAGAGATGAATGACTATACAATATTCTCAGTTCACAGTATTCGGATTGGGTCCCATCGGAATTGAAATTCTACGCAGTGCTTACCAAACCAATCCACAATCGATTATCGGTGTTGTCGATATTGATCCCGATAAGGTAGGAAAGGATATTGGCTCTTTAATCAATGAAAAGGAAACGAACAAGTGTGTAGTCTCCCATATACAGGAAGTAAATACTGAAGCTGACCACCCTATCGCATTACATGCAACCGGTTCCAACGCACAACAAGTTTGGCCCCAGATCAAAGAGCTTCTAGATCACGGCTTTTCAGTGGTTTCCACCTGTGAACAGCTTTCCTTCCCTTGGCATCGCTACCCTGTACTTGCAAAGGAAATAGATGATTATGCTAAAGCAAAAGGGCTTAGTGTCATTGGGACCGGAATCAATCCAGGTTACATCATGGATACTATGGCCATTTCTTTTACAACAGTATTGACCACGGTTAACCAAATCAAGGTCAATCGTAAAGTTGATGTTTCGAAAAGGCGCCTCCCCTTACAAAAAAAGGTCGGAATCGGGATGACCAGAGAAGAGTTTGAATTTTTAGCTGAACGGAATAAAATTGGGCATGTAGGTCTTGAGGAGTCTGTTAGGTTAATCGCTTATGGGCTGAATTGGGAACTTTCAAGTGTTATCAATACCATTGAACCAACGATTGCAAGCGAAAATATGACCGTTCCGCTAACTACTATAAAACCAGGGGATGTTAATGGGCTACATCAAATCTCCACGGGCATGACCGTGGACGGAAAAGAAATTTCCTTGGATTTAACGATGTCTGCAGGAATTAAACAAGAAGATGAAATCGTTATTGATGGGAACGAAACCCAAAGGTTGATTGTTCCCAACGGAATTTTTGGAGATACCGCAACCGCTGCGATGATTATCAATACCGCTAAGCAAATTGATGCCCTCCGTAAACCAGGTTTACTTACAATGGCTGACATCGGGGTGCCGAGAAATATAAATCAATCTGACTTTGTGCATATTTAATGGCTAACCAACAATCTTGCGTATAAGTCTTACTGTATTAGAAAGGGTGAACCGCGAATGGTTCACCTTTTCGTCCTGGCCAGATAGTATTGCATGCCAACATGACAAAAAACCACCATAAGCGGTGGCTCTGTTTCTTACATATAGAATCCACTATCTTATGTAAGTTATCTTATTTCAGGAAAATATATTCCGAAAATGACGTGATTTTTCCATTTTCATTAATATGTTTGAGAACCCAGTTTCACGGAAATGGCCTTGGCGGCTTTCGTTACTTTGTCAATCAATTCAGGCAAGCGCTCTTCCTGAAATCTTGCTTCAATCCCAGCTACACTAATACCAGCTACTATTTGACCTTTACCATTAAGTATCGGTGCACTCACCGCTTTTGTATAATCCTCAAGTTCTGATGAAGTTATCGTGTAACCATCCCCTCTCGCTTCATCCAAAGCATGACGGAGTTTAGTTTTATCCGTTATCGTTCCAATGGCGATTGGTTTTAATTGAACGCTTCCTAAATAATTTTCCCGCTCTTCTTCCGGCAAATACGCTAGGATGATTCGAGAATCTCCAGCGTACAATGGCGAACGTCTACCAATGGATGTATAAAGGCGAACAGGATGCAGGGTGTCCACCTTTTCAATATACATCGCTTCATCCTTATCCCTCACAATTAAATTCACTGCTTCTTCAACATCATCCCGAAGGTCTTTCATGATGGGATAGGCGATTGACCTGATATCCAAACGCTCCCCTACCAGTTGGCCAAACTGAAGGAATATCAGTCCAAGTGAATAATGGCCATCATCGTCCCTTGTTAAAAACCCCATTTCCTCCAATGATCCCACCATACGGTGTAACGACGTTTTCGGCAAATTGGAAAGTTCCATCATTTCATTAAAAGTCAGTTTCGGATGATTTAAGAAAAGGGTTAGGATTTGCATGGATTTCACGACCGTTTTGTTATGTCCCTGCATACATTGTCTCCTTTCATGATACATGTTTTCCTTAACTATCATTCTATTATAAAACATGAAAGAAAGGATGTAATATAACTGTTTCCATATGTTGTTTTTTGAATATGCTCTGACCCTGTATTCTCATTTGATTTTCCGACTTGACTTTCATTCTGATCGAATCATTAGATTTTGCTTTTTCCCTGTATTGCAAATTGGAATTACCAATGGGTTATTGGCTAATCAAGCTCATAGTAAGAGCCTGAATTGGGAAATGCTGAAGCGTTAGCGAATTAAGTTGCATGAGAATTACAAAAATCCATTCACCATAGGCATTTTCAAAATTACTTTTGTACCTTTCCCTTCACTAGATTGAAGGATAAGGTTTCCACCGGAAGCTCTGGCTCTTTCCTCCATACTGAATAAGCCTACTCCACGGGTAACTTTTTCTATATCAAAGCCCTTTCCTTTATCTTCTATTTCCACTCGAACTTCTTTCTCTATTTCCCAGATCGTCACTGTAGCTTCTTCGGTTTGAGCATATTTCCGAATATTTGTTAATGCTTCTTGGATAATACGGTAAATAGTAATTTCTTTGTTTGTATTTAGACGGCAATTCAAATAGCATTTAAAATGGACCTTGATATGGTGATGTTCTGAAAATTGCACCAATAAAGAGCGAATGGCAGGGAACAGACCAAGATCATCAAGTACCGATGGCCTTAATTCCCATGATAGTTGCCGGAGTGCTTCGATAATTTCGGTCGCTTCATCCTGCATCTGATTTAACAGGGGATGATCCATTTCTGTCTGCAGCCTGTTAATCGTTATAAGGTGGCTGTATAAGTTTTGTCCGATATCATCATGAAGCTCTCGGGAAATGCGTTTTCTTTCTTCTTCCTGCACATCAATGATTTTCCCCGTCATTTTCTGAATCTTTTCTTCCGCAAGCTTGCGCTGGGTCACTTCATAACGAATCGCTAAATATTGGTAAGGTTTATTGTACTCATCAAGAAAAGGGACTATTGTCGTATCCACCCAATAATAAGTACTATCCTTGGTCTTATTTTTAATCTCTCCTTTCCATACTTCCCCTGCTGAAATTGTTTTCCAAAGACTGCTGAAAAACTCTCTTGAATGAAATCCCGAGTTAATAATTCGATGATCCTGTCCAATCAACTCTTCTTTTGAAAACTTTGAAATCCGGCAAAATTGATCATTGACATATTTGATGGTCCCTCTATGATCGGTTATTGCTATAATTGAGGAAGCATCCAAAGCAAATTGAAAATCGGTCATTTTATTTACGGATTTTCCTAATTCCTCTACAACTCGTTTATATTCGGTAATTTCCTTCCGAACTGCCAGGTATTTATAGGGGTTCCCTTTTTCATTTAAGAATGGGACAATTGTGGTATCCACCCAATAATAGGTTCCATCCTTCGCTTTGTTCTTAATTTCACCCCGCCATACACTTCCTGATGAAATTGTTCGCCAAAGTTCTTGCATAAATCCCTTTGAATGATAACCTGAATTGATAATTCGGTGGTCCTTCCCAATAAGCTCTGCTTCTGAATATTGTGATACCTCACAAAATTTCTTATTAACAGATTTTATCTTGCCTTTTTCATCTGTAAAAGCGACAATCGTAGATTCATCGAGTGCGTACATTAAATCAACCAGCTCATTTATGGGATAGGATAGCTGTTGATTAAGCCTTGATTGGTCTTTCACTTTATGGAACACAACTAAGTAATAGACCTCTTTTTCAAGCGAAAAAGCATTCACCCTGAAAAAAAGTGAAAAAGCATGACCATCCCTGTGGATTCCGAACTGGTGGATAATTTCCCCTTCACCACTGGCCTGAAGATTTGCTCCTGGCATAAGATTCAAAAGCTTTTCTCCTATTAATTCATGATTTAAATAACCAAAACTTTCACATACCTGTTGATTCGCAAAAGAGATGACGCCAGATTCATTGACGAGAATTGTCGCATCGCTGGACCCAGAAGAAATCTCTTTTTCCATTTTTAAATGATTATTCCAGTCCATACATAGTCCTCCTGTTGCCCTTAAATTGAGTTATTTAATTCCTTTTCCAATTTTTTCGCTGCATCAAGGATCGTATGTTGGTCACTTTCAGAAATAGGCTGATTTGTTCTATTACCTACTAATAATACTCCTTTGAGAACACCTTTTAATTGAATTGGAACTGCGAAAGCGTAGCTGAGATTTTCCGCGAGCATGATAGGATATTCTAGTGCTTTGCCAAGGATATTATTAGGAAAATCTTCAATTTTCATCGACCTGCCTGTTGATATGACCTTACCTGCAATCCCTTTTCCATATCGAACAGTTATTCTTTTGTATTTATCATTTCTGTTCCCAGCGGCATAATGCCAGCTTACGTCTGGTCCGTTGCTGTTTTGTAAAGCAAGGCCAACAAAATCACAGTTCAATTCTTCTAGTACTTGTTCACACGCTTGTTTATATGGATGATCTTTTCTCGATTTATTGCACCCGTTAAATTCCATACCCTAATAACCCCTTTTTTAAAGCAAATGCAACAAGTTCAGGTCTTGTTTTCATCTGAAGCTTCTCCATTAGGTTTCCTTTATGGGTTTCAACCGTTTTCACGCTTATGACAAGCTGTCCGGCAATTTCTTTATTGGAAAATCCTTTCGCAATCAATGTCAGTACCTCTTTTTCACGGTCCGAAAGAAGATTAAAAGTATCAGGGATCCCCTGCTTCACACTACCTATGTATACTTCCATTAACCTTTTTGTTGCAGATGGATGAAGGTAAGCATTTCCGGTCGATACAGAGCGAATAGCTACCAATAACTCTTCATGCGGTGCACTTTTTAAAATACAACCTGAAGCCCCAGCTTGAATAGCTCTGAACAAATATTCTTCATCATCATGCATAGTAAGTATTAATATGGCTACTTCTGGCATTAGTTTTTTCAGTTCTGAAGTTGCTGATAAACCATCTTTCCCATGAGGCATGCTTAAATCCATGACTACCACATTAGGCTGAAGTTCTAGTGCTTGCTGTATTCCTTCGTTCCCCTCGGAAGCCTCCCCTATCACTTCCATATCAGCATGATTATTTAATAGCATCTTTAAGCCCATTCTTACAACGGCGTGATCATCGCAAAGCAAAATTTTTATCAAAGCTGCTCCCCCTTAGCTTTGTTTGTATATGTATTATTATAAATAAATATGAAACAACAACGGGGATTGCTCAATTAGCAAACCCCTTGTTTAGTCCATTTTAATATAATGGAAGAGAAATCTCTATAGAGGTCCCCTCATCGATTTTTGAATATATGATACATTTTCCGCCAATCAAATGCATTCTTTCACTCATGGCAGCAAGTCCGCTCAACTTATTCATAGCGGTTTCAACCTCAAAACCTTTCCCTGAATCTTTAATCATAATCAATAACCTGCTTTTTTTCCATTTGAATATTATACTTGCCTTCGTTGTATCAGCATACCTTGCTATATTCACCAATGCTTCTTGGCAGACTCTGAAAAGTGTAATGCTATCTCTATCTGAAATTTGCGATTCAACACCTAGATTCTCTACCCCAACTTCAATGCCATATGTTGAAGTGTATAAATTTATATAACTTTTCATTGCAGAAACCAGCCCCAAAGTTGTAAGGCTAGGAGGATGCAATTCTAAAGCCAAGAGCCTGATTTCTTGAATTGTCTTTTCCAATAGCTGGTTCATATCACCTGCATAGCTTTTCATGGCAGGCTGTTCGATTGCCTTTTCAATGAGCTGCATACCTGTAAAAAGACTGTAGAGGGACTGTCCCACGCCTTCATGAAGCTCCATTGCAATTCGTTTAATCTCTTCTTCATGAGTTTGAATAATATAAGAACTAATGTTTTTTTTGAGTGGCTGAGTATTCATTCCCACCCTCCTTACTCGTTTTTCGCAAATTATCGGTCAGCCCGACTAAATACGCCACGCCCTCCCAAAAGTTACGCTTTCGGTCGAGCGATGTAAAAGCTGACGTAGATTTTTTTGTCCAGTGGGAAAGTAAGCACTAGTACTTCTTGTACGTAGAAAACTCCGCTTCAAGACTGGGAATTCAATGATTTACTGCCCATAGTTTTTTATGCTTTTTTCACTTTATGACTTGAAATGTCACTAAACATTCCGGCATATTGAACAACATCCCCAGCATCATTTTTTATTGCACTAATTGTCAGCCATTGTAGATATTGTTGTCCATCCTTTCGGCTATTCAAGATTTCACCTTGCCAGAAACCATTTTCTTCAATAGATTTCCACATATCCTCATAAAAAGTCTGAGGCTGTTTACCTGACTTAAGTATACTAGGATTCTTTCCAATTACTTCATTTTCCTGATAGCCAGTAATCCTTGTAAACGAAGGGTTTACTGAAATGATTTTACCACTGGTATCGGTGATCAAAATGCCTTCTATTGTATTGTAAATCACTTCGTTGGCAAGCCCCATTTTACCTTGGAAATACATCCAGACTACTAAAATCAAACTTGCAAGGGCAACTTCTGACAATGCCATGAACCCGATTGCATAATGGCCTGTGATATTGAATAACAAGGATAGAATTAACGGCGGGAAAAATCCTCCCATACCTCCCATTGCGGACACAATTCCATTCACAATACCGGCCTGCTTTTGGAAATACATGGGCACAAGCTTAAAAATAACACCATTTCCTATTCCAGCGCAGAGAGCAATACTTAAACAGCCAAATGTGTACCAGCCAATTGTTGGAGCAAAGGATAGGACCATTGCTGAAATCGTATAAATTCCAAAAACAAACATGAGCAGAATAAGAGAATGGAAGCGGTCGGCAAGCCACCCGCCAATAGGTCTCATAAGAGTAGCAAGAACAATAAAGCCTGCTGTCCTTACACCTGCATCAACTTTATCTAATCCAAAGTTCGCTACAAGAAAGTTTGGCAGATAAATAGTAAATGCAACAAAAGAACCGAATGTTATAAAGTAAAATAAGCTTAGAAGCCATAGTTTTTCATTTTTGTAGACACCCTTAATTTGTTCTAAAAGCGGTGTCTTTACTCTCAGTTCCTTTTTATCCCCTAATAGGAAGTTACCTGCGATAAATACTGCCAAAATCACAAGATAAAGCTGTACGGTTGTTGACCAGCCAAACTTCGTAGCTACAACAGGTGCTGCAAATGCTGATATAGCCGTTCCGAGGTTTCCTGCACCGTAAATTCCGTTTATAAAGCCATGGCGTTCCTTAGGATAGTACTTCGGTAAAGAGGTTACTCCAACAGAGAATACGGCTCCCCCAATACCAAGAAATAGCCCTCCAATCAACAAATCAGCAAGAGAATCCGCAATACTGATATAATAAACAGGGAATAACAGCGATATAAAGCTAATCAGGAAAATTTTCCTGGCCCCGAACTGATTGGCGTAAAAGCCAAGGGGAATGCGAAGAATAGATCCTAAAATAACTGGAACAGCTGTTACCAGTGCAAGCTGACCATCCGGTATTGCGATATCTTCTTTAATAAAAGGCAGCAGGGACGAAATTAATACCCACACCATAAATCCGACAACGAGGTTTAAGGTTTGTAATGGAAGCTGAATTTTTCTAAACATCCTGACCACTCTCTCTTCTAATTACATATTGTAATCTCGCATTTTCGTCAAAAGCTGACCACTCATTTTCATTTTTAGTCACATTGGATATCAACGGGACAGCGAAAAAATTAATGTCGTCAAAGTAAATACGCAGATGTGTTATATCAGGACAAAGCTCCACCTTAACAATCGTTTTAGAAACGAAAGGAGCTTTACCCTGGACATCATCATCTAAGATGGCTACACTTGCTTTTTCCGATATTAATGGTTGTATATCTTCTATTTTAATGTGTTCCACAGGTATTGCATCCTCTCTTTGCCGTGTAAACATTCATTTGAAAACCCTGCAAATATTCCCAGAATGTATCTTCTGCATGATTCTCGATAAATTCAATTGTTTCCACTACAGACTCCCAATTGCTCATTCCCTTTACTTCGGCAACTACAATATCGGCCCCATCTATTGACTTTTCATCTAAATACCAGTTAAGACGGACATCTTTAAAAAGGTCTGAAAGGAGCTTATCGATTTCAGCAGCAAAATTTCCAGATGCTTCTTTTACAAAACAAAAATCAAAGTATGTTTCACTGTTCATTTGATTCACGCCTTTTCGTTTTTCGTTTTTTTATAAGTAAATAACGCTAAGGGAAACACCACTATGTTTAATCCCCCAAATATTAAAACATTTACATAATTTTCATAATAATATTGATGAACCATAAATTGGGTAAATACAATATTCATCATAAAGAAGGCACAAAGCAACGCGACACCAATAAACTTAAGCCTCATAACGCTTCACCCTTACTGCGTATACCCCGCCATTTTCAACTTTCACCTGAATCTCAGGCAGCGGCCTTCTTGGCGGACCGGCAGTTGGAGCACCTGTTTCAACATCAAATTTTCCATGATGACAAGGACAAACCATCTCTCCTTCTTCCTTCACCCAGAAAACCGGGCAACGAAGATGTGTGCATGCATTTTGGTAAGCTACGTATTTCTTTTCAGACAATCTGATCAAAATAGCATCATCATGATCACCTGGAAATTTAAACTCTACTGCGTCACCAATTGCAATTTTGCTTACATCTGTGATTTTTTTGTGGGGATACTCCTTTTCCCCAAGACCCATCAATTCTTTAGCCGCTACCGCTCCCCAAGGAAGGGAGGAAATTGCGAATACACCAGCAGCTCCCACTAATGTTTTCATGAACCCACGTCTGTCGAGCTTTCTTTCATTATTCCGTTCAATATTGTGGGTGTAATTATCTTCATTAAAGGGAATTTTATTATTTTTATCTGACGGCATCTTAATCCCTCCTAAAATAGCTTCGTTATCCCCTGTAAAATACCAGGCAAATTTACTTTAACGTTCGTTTCACCTTCAAGATACGGCATGCTAGTCACCCATTTTCCATTATCTAGATGAAATTGTTTTTTCTTAATTTCAATTTCTTTATCGGTCAGCCACTGGAGTGTATTAGACGGGCAAACACTTGCACACATTGGCGGGATACTGTCTTTTGTCCGGTCGATACATAAATCGCATTTGTACATTAAGTTTTGTTCAGTGTCAAATTTTGGTATTCCGTATGGACAAGCAATCGTACAGTTTTGGCAGCCAATACATTTTTCAACGAGAGCGGATAATACGGCCCCTGTTTCATGGATTTGGATTGCCTGGGCTGGACAGCTTCTTGCACAGGCCGGATTCACACAATGAAGGCACATTAGAGGCATGGTTTGCCGATTAACCATAGGGTTTACATCATAAACATAGTTTCTATTCCGTTCTTCATGCCCTCCGCATTGTGTACATGCTGCAAGGCATGAACGGCATCCTATACAGTTTTCAAGTTCTAAGTACAGCCTCTTTTTCATTTATTGCACCTTCTTTATTTCAACTTTTTCCAATTGAGCAGCACATGCCTTATATTCCGGCATACGGGAGATCGGATCAAGTGCTGCAATGGTTAATAGATTGATAGATTGCTCGTGACCAAAGTGGTACGGAACAAATACAGTATCTTTACGAATTGCTTCTGTAATTTTCACTTTATAGATTGCCTCGCCTCTTCGGGTATGTAGGCGGACTCTTTCTTCATGTTCCATATTGTATTTTTTTGCTGTTTCCGGATGTACTTCGACGTATGGCTCCGGACACATATCACGCAAGAACTGGATTCTTCTCGTCTGGTTCCCAGATAAGTAGTGGTAAACGACACGTCCAGTTGTTAAACGAAGCGGATATTTTTCATCTGGCTCTTCAGCAGGGGGACGGTAAGGAAGCGCACAAATTTTCGCTTTGCCGTCTGCGTGATAGAATTTTTTATCCAGGAACATATGCGGCGTTCCCTTATCATTTTCATCCTTACAAGGCCAAAATACTCCGTCCTGTTTGTCGATTTTATCCCATGTAGCACCGTAATAATCGGCATATCCCCCTTTACTAGCCAGTCTGAATTCATCAGCTATATCTTTTGCTGTTTTCAAATAGGAAAAATATTTTCCTCTTCCAAGACGTTCTGCAAGTTCTACTTGTATTTGCCAATCAGGCTTAGATTCACCGATTGGTTCTTGTGCCTTATTTATCTTAATAATTCTTCCTTCAAGGTTTGTAACTGTTCCTTCATCTTCTGACCACGTTACAGACGGCAGGATCACATCCGCAAACTCTGCTGATTCAGAAAGATAGAAATCCGAACACAACATAAAATCCAGGTTTTTCATCGCACTTCTGACGAAATTTAGATTCGGCGCAGATACTGCAGGATTAGAACATAGCAGATACAATCCGCGGATCGTTTTTTGTTCCATCAGTTCAAACATTTCATAAGCAGAAACACCCGGCTGAGGCATTTCTTCCGGAGTAATTTTCCATACTTTACAAACTTCTTCAACATGTTTAGGATTTGTAATTTTACGGTATCCTGGCAATAAATCCGCTTTCTGGCCATGTTCCCGTCCACCCTGTCCGTTGCCTTGACCAGTGAATGTTGCTACACCAGACTTCGGACGGCCAATCTTACCTGTTACAAGCGCCATGTTTGTATATCCAGATACATTGTCAACACCCTTATGCTGCTGTTCAATTCCACGGGCAAACATGACAACTGCATTCGGTGCTTTTCCATAAATCTCTGCTGCGCGAATAATTTTTTCAGGTGCCACACCTGTAAGCTCACTCGTATATTCCAGTGTGAATTTTTGTACAAGCTCTTTTGTTTCTTCAAATCCGTTTGTATGATTATTAATAAACTCTTCGTCAGCATAACCATTTTGAATTAATAAATTTAAGATTCCATTAGCAAGGGCAAGATCCGTTCCCGGTTTCAGGTCAAGGTGCACATCTGCTCTTCTCGCAACTGGCGTTTCGCGGGGATCCACCACGATAATGTAACCTCCTCTTTCTTGAACGTTCCAGACTCGGAACATAGAAGTCGGATGACATTCTGCTGTGTTGCTTCCTGCAATAAATAAGCAATCTGTTTCATGAATATCTGTCCAGGGTAATGTTGAACCTCTATCTACACCGAAAGAACGAAAGAATCCCCCGGCCGCACTTGACATACAGAAACGGCCATTATAGTCAATGTAGCGTGTTCCAAGTGCCACACGTGCAAATTTCCCTGTTAAATAGCATTTTTCATTTGTCATTGATACGCCGCTGAAAACGGATAATGTATCTTTTCCATATTTATTTTGAAGCTCACTGAACTTTTTCACGATTAAATCATACGCTTCATTCCAGCTTGCTTCACGGAAGCCTTCCTTTGTTCCTTTTAATGATGCATCATCACGAATAAGCGGTTTTAAAATGCGATCATCATGGTTCGTCTGCTGGTAAGCTGTAACCCCTTTGGGACACATTTTCCCTACCGTTACAGGCCAATCATAACGTGGTTCAACCCCAATGATTTTATTTGTCGCTCTATTTACCCTTAAATTCATCCCACACTGCATTCCACAATATGCACAATGCGTTTTGACCAATGATTCATTCGGGTGTATTACATTCTCTACTTCTTTAAAAAACTTATCCCTTTGCATTCTGGTTTGCCTCCTTAACTTTTATCTCATGAATAGGGGAACCGGAAAATTGAGCGATCCGGTATTTTCTACGGCAAGGTAGGCACATTTCAGCGAGATGGTGGCCTTCCTTCGTTTGAAATTCGATATTATTCACGCTTAGAACCTCTACGACATCTTTTGATTGTTCTGTTGAAACAAACTCATCACCACATACTTTGCATCCTTTCATGGATTGTTCCGCGTAATGCTCTCTGTAGTTTCTTGCAAATACACTCATTGGGCGAAAAGGTATGTGAGCAAGTTTTCCGAATGGAAGATAAATCAATGTAATAATGACTGACCACTGGTGAATCAGGGACATGGCTGGCTGTCCTGCACCGTGCAAAAAGATGTTCATAAACGTTAGTGCCAATCCTGTAATGCTGACTAATAACAGCATATATAAAGGAAGAAAGTCATACATGAATTTTTGTTCTGCTCTTGCCTGCATATTTTTCAAGCGGCGGTATAGAGCCATGCATACTCCAGTAATAACCATCACAGCTGTAATGTTCAGAGCGTTATATGATAAGTTCGCAATGATCCCATCAGCTGGTACTGTTATTACCTGGATCCCCATTGCGATGATGTTGTAGTAGCCATTGTCGTCCATGGTGAAGTACATCCATCCAAATACTAGAGGGAATGTCACGAAGCAGGAAAGAATACATCCCCATCCGATTAGAACGTGCTGAGTCCATCGGTAAATTCCCCTATTCCAGATGAAATTGTATGTAGCTAAATGTTCAACTGATGTTTTAGGCGTTGATTTTCTAAATAGAAGTTTGATGCCTTTTTTTATAAAAATCTTTGTTGGCGGCCTTTCTCCCCATGCGATAAACCTGTAAAAGAACCCCCCAATAAAAATAATCGTCCCCACCATATAGCCATAAAGGTTTAAATCTACGTGTGTAAACATTCTCGTACCAATAAACGATAAGAATACAAGTCCGCAAACTGCTAGAAACATAGACTTAGCAAAATGTGATGCAAAAGCATTATCAATCGATTTTCCTGTTTTTTGATTTGCTGCGACTTTTGCCTGCATTACTATTCCTCCTCATTACAAACAATTACCATACCCTTATTGTAAGAGCTGCCCCGTTTTTTCCATATCGGGGGACTTCCCTATCCTAAGGGGAAAATTCCCCTATCTTTTAAAATAAAAAAACAGTTCTGATGTGCAGAACTGCCTGTACTATATTTCAATTTTCAAGTTTTCTCTTTTCCAGTTTTTATATTTTATTTTGCAATGGAGGAAATGCTGATGGAAGTTTTTCTAGATGTTAGTATGCTTAAGGGATGTTTGTTGTTTTTGCAGTCTTTGCATATGATAAAATCGATTACCGAAAACAAATGTTTTTTAATGAAAATAAGTATATAGAGGTGAAATTATAGAGACATAATCTCACAAAAAGATATTAGTATTCAAGATTTTTATTGACTGAAAGAAGAACTGCACATACATAGTAAAATGGGATAGAGAATTCTGATAGATCGAAACATTTAATCAGATAGGAGCGATAAAAATCCACATAGAAATTCAACGGTTAATACTAAGCTTAAATGCAAGATAAAGTAATTCTTGATACAGTCATTAAAGAAAATACTTGTTGGAGTCACATCAGCCATCAAGTATTAAGGTAAAATAAAGCAACAATTTATTTAAAAAACTGCCTTGAATAAAGAAAATAAATAGAGGCTCCATCTTTCACTTATTATGTATTAACAAAAAAAGAAAGTACCCTTTTAATAAGAGTACTCTCTTCCTTTTGTTACTTCTTGATGAAGTTACTATATTACATGCTGTTTTTTAGAGCTAATGAAATCGAAACCTTTAAATCTTTTAATTGTTGTTCTTTTTGAAGGAAATGCTGCTCGGCTTCTTTTAAGGTTACTCGTAAAAATTGAATAGCTTCCCCTGGTTTGACCTGAGCAATTAATGGTAAATCTGCAGTAATCACTTGAGCTATCTTAGGATACCCTCCCGTTGTTTGGCTATCCGCAAGAAGAATAATAGGGTTTCCATCAGGAGGAACTTGAACAGACCCGTTAGTTACTGCTTCAGACAATAGCTCCCTTTTATCCTGTAACTCTAACAAAGGACCTGATATTCTATAGCCCATACGATCAGATTGGTTTGAAACTTTAAACAAATTCTCTGCAAAACTAACTTTACTAGAGTCCGTAAAATAATCGTACTGGCTTCCATCTATGAAACGAATAACTGGCATGCGACTTGGCATAAACTCCTTTTCATTGACAAACCACTTTGGAGCGATAAACGCTTCTTTAAACTCCCGGTTATCTAGAATCGTAGAAGTTTCATTAAAATCCACAACATCATCTACTTTTAATGCTCTTCCCTTATATCCCCCAATTTCCCCTCTTAGATATGTACTTTTACTATTCATAACTGTAGAAATAGCGTATCCTCCCGCTACAGACAAATAAGTCCTACAACCTGATTTACATCCCGCGAATCGAAGAATAGAGCCTTTTTTTACATAAACAGGCTTCCACATTGGAACAGCTTGACTGTCAATAGTAGGTGATAAATTTCCACCTGTTATCGCTATCAAGCAATTTTTTTCTATTTTAAGAGTCGGACCCATTAACGTAATTTCCATGGCAGCTTCACCTTCTTTATTGCCAACTAACATATTGGCAATTCGTAGGGAATATGCATCCATTGCGCCGCTTACAATCACTCCATGTTGCTGAAACCCTTTTCTTCCAAGATCCTGAATACTAGTTAATAATCCCGGTTTGATTACACGCAGGCTCACTGTAACCCCTCCTTAAGAATAATTTCATTATACTCTTGATTAGAAATTGGATGGAATTTCACAATGTCTCCTGCTTGTAATAGGCTTGGAGGATTTACATCTGGTAAGAATAGTTTGGTTGGCGTTTGTCCAATTAATTGCCACCCTCCAGGCGTAGATATTGGATATACACCCGTTTGCATACCTGCAATTCCAACTGCTCCTGTTGGTATGGTCATTCTAGGAGAAGATCGTCTAGGTGTTGCAATTTTTTCTGATAGTCCACCGAGAAACGGAAAACCTGGAGCAAATCCAATCATATAGGCTAAGTACTCACCATTTGAATGAATATGGATGACTTCATCAGTAGTTAAATTATTATAACGAGCTACATATTCCAAATCCGGGCCATATTCCCCCCCATAACATACAGGAATAGAAACAGTTCGGTGTGTCAGCTTTTTATCTTCTTTTAACCACTGTAGTTTCCTTTCCATGATAGAACGAACCACTTCATATGGAGAAATAAATTCATCATTATTGCTTTGTTTTTGTTTCTTATAGATAACTAGAGGATCATAAAAAACTGTCAAATTTGTAAAAGCCGGCACACATTCTATAAATCCAACAAAAGGTTCATCTTCAAGCAAATCCATAAACATTTTAATTTTTTTGTGAATGTCGTATTTAATTTCATTCCCAAATGTAATCACGATTGCGGAATCGCCTAAGGGAGACAGTATGCATGTAGTTTTATTCAAAAGCTTTTCCGGCATAGAACTCAACTCTTTCTGTTAGTAATATTATAAAACGCCTAATTTTTCATCACGGATATCCGTTATAAACATATGTCCTGGTGCATGCGTAATCATAATCGCCGGTTTTGTTTCCATTGCGATAGATTGAGGCGTTACTCCACAAGCCCAGAAGACCGGCACTTCTCCTTCACGAATCGTTACTGCATCACCAAAATCAGGTTGCTGTATGTTAGAAACACCAATCGCCTCCGGATCTCCAATATGGATTGGACCACCATGAACAGCAGGAAAACGCGATGTAACTTGAGCCGCTCGCACCACATCTTTCTGAGGAATCGGACGCATGCTCGCTACCATTTTCCCGTGAAATATCCCTGCTTCAACACATGAAATATTCGTTTTATACATCGGTACATTACTGTTCTCTTCAATATGACGAATGGAAATATCGTTGTTTAAAAGGGCATGTTCAAATGTAAAGCTGCAACCGATTAAAAACCCAACCATATCATCTTCCCAATAATCTGAAATATCCGTTACTTCTTCCATTAATTCACCGTATTTATATATCCGGTATTTTGGAATATCTGTACGTATATCACCAGACTGAGCAGCAAATTTAGGAATAGGAGAACCAATTTCTGTTACGTCTAGAAGTGGACAAGACTTAGGATTACGCTGACAAAACAATAAAAAATCAAAAGCATGCTCTTTTTTTAAGATGGCCAAGTTTGCTTGTGCATATCCGTTTGCCATTCCAGCAGTTGGCTTAATCAATTCATTGTTGCGGATCATTGCGCGCAATTCAGCCGGGGTAGCTTGAGAAAGATCGATCATTAATATTCATCTCCTATTAAGAACTGGGAGTCAGTGACAAACTAGCACGCCACTTCCACCCCGTTTTATTGATGTATCATTAAAAAAGAGCGGGCAGTTGTTTCATTAATGTATATACGCCCATTAACGCCATGATGATTACCACAAATACGCCGGAAATCGTCAACCATAAAGGATGTTTATAATCACCCACAATATTCTTCTTATATGCCGCAATTAAAAGTGTACCAAGTGCAATTGGTAAAATCAGACCATTAATTGCCCCTACTACAAGTAGTACTTTAACCGGTTGACCAATTAATAGAAAGCAAATGGTCGATACGACTATAAAGCCAATGATAATCCAGTTAGCCTTTTTATTTATTTTTTCGCTGAATGTTCTGATAAACGAAACAGAAGTATATGCAGCACCAACTACTGATGTGATTGCTGCAGCCCACATAACAATACCAAACATTTTATAACCTACATTTCCAGCAGCAAGTTGAAAAACGGATGCCGCAGGGTTTTCTGAATCAATTTGCAAGCCTTTAGATACAACACCTAGAACTGCTAAAAATAATGCAACTCGCATAACTGTGGTTATTAAAATACCCATTACTGAACTCTTTGTTACTTGTGGCAGTGCTCCGACACCTTTCACTCCTGCATCCAATAGACGATGACCGCCAGCAAATGTAATATAGCCACCCACAGATCCCCCAACTAATGTAACGATTGCGATAATATCAATCTTATCAGGTGCAAATGTCTTCACTACTGCTTCTCCAACTGGAGGAGAAGTTGTCCATGCAACATATATCATCAAACAGATCATAAAAAAGCCTGCGATTTGTGTAAAGCGGTCCATAGCTTTTCCCGCTTCTTTTACTACAAATATTAATACTGCAATAACTGCACTAATTGCTGCTCCAGTTGTTGGGGAAATTCCAATCATCGCATTTAGACCAAGTCCAGCTCCTGCGATGTTCCCTATATTAAATGCTAGCCCCCCCATAACTATGAGTGCCGCTAGAACATAACCTAGTCCTGGAAGAACCATGTTTGCAATCTCTTGTCCTCGTTTTTCAGATACAGCAATAATGCGCCATACATTTGTTTGTGCAAAAATATCAAGAATAACTGAAATAAGGATAACAAACCCAAAACTTGCTGCAAGACTTTGGGTATAAACAGTTGTCTGCATTAAAAAACCTGGTCCTATGGCTGATGTTGCCATAAGAAATGCTGCACCTAGCAATAATGTCCGGTTATTTTTTGGCTTAGAATGATTTTTTTTCTGATCTGTCGTATTTTTGATTGGCTCCAATGAAATCTACCTCCTAGATGTTTGTGATTTTATGTAGAAATAGACTTAACTGTAATTTCAGATATTTCTAAGGATTTTTTTACATGACGAGCAAAGGTTAAAGCATGTGCTCCGTCTCCATGAATACAAATTGTATCTGCCTTTAAAGCCACATCAGTTCCTTGCTGTGATAAAACCTTTCCTTCTTTAACCATTCGAATTACTTGTGCAACAGCATCATCATCATTTTCTATCATTGCATGCGCTTTCATACGAGAAGTCAATGAACCATCTTGTTGATATGTCCGATCCGCAAACACTTCACTAGCCGTTTGTAATCCAATGGTCTGTCCAGCACGTATTAATTCACTGCCCGACAAGCCAAATAAAATGAGCTCAGGATTAATTTTGTATACAGCTTCAGCTATGGCAAAAGACAACTCTTTATTCTTTGCCGCCATATTGTACAAAGCACCATGTGGTTTAACATGTTGCATATTCCCGCCTTCAGATTGCAAAAAGCCATTTAATGCACCAATTTGATAGACAACAATATCACAAGCTTCCTGTGGTGAAATATTCATATTGCGTCTGCCAAAACCTATTAAATCCTGGAAACCTGGGTGGGCTCCGATTTTTACTTCTTTCTCTAAAGCAAGCTGAACCGTTTTTCTCATAACGGTCGGATCGCCAGCATGAAATCCACAAGCAACATTGACAGATGTTACATAATCCAAAATCTCTGCATCATTTCCAATTCGATATGTGCCAAAGCTCTCTCCTAAATCACAATTCAAATCAACTGTATTCATTGTACACTCCTCCTATTTACAGAAATTTCGAACAATAAAACCTATAAATATGTAGATAAAAATATTTCACTTTCATAATTTCATAAAATTCCGAAATTCGGAATTGACGTTTCATATTTCGGAATATTCTTATTCTAGCATGTTTTTTTTATTTCGACAATACAATTGTTAGCTAACCTAACATATGTTTTTGTATTTTTTCATTAATCTTGAATATCATTTATGTTTTCTTCCACTATTATCTTTGATTAAACAGAAGATTATTTACATAGATTAATGTAAAAAAATAATACATAGATGTAATATAAATAGACCGGCAAAAACAAGTACTAAACCTTTTTTTGCTGATTAAAAAAGTCGTTGATTCCTATGACAAGGAATCAACGACTTTGATTTTCATTCTATATGCAGGTTCAAGTTAAACTTGTGATTTTGTATTTTCATCTCGATGGCGAAATATTTTTTTCAAGTCTTCTCATTATTAATTAAATCGATTAATAGAAAACAATGATATATCTTCCTTGCTCGTACCGGAGATAATCAAGTCACTCAAAATTTCCCCCATGACACTGCTGAATTTAAACCCGTGTCCAGAGAAACCTGCTGCTATTGCAATATGTGGATAATAAGGATGTTTATCCACTATAAAATGCTCATCAGGGGTCATGGTGTAGATGCAAGTTTTCCCATATTTCATTTTTTGATCAGCAGGCATATATTTCTGCAAAAATTTCACCAAATCTCCCTCATCTTCATCCAATTCACCAAACCCCTCAATACAGCCATCAGGATTTATACGATTTCCTCCATCATGTCTCCCTATTTTCAATCCAGAACCATTTATACTAGGAAAGCCATAGTATGTACCAATTGAAGTATCAAAAGTAAAAGCTGGAAAATCATTATGATTATATAATTTTTCATTTGCATGAAACCAGGCAAATGTTTTTCTAATGGGTTCCAGCGGCAGATTCAAATCTAACATCGCCAATATTTTCGGGGCCCACGCTCCAACTGCAACCACTAAAGATTCTGAGTGGAATGTCTGTTCATCCGTTTTAATCGTGACCCCATTGCCATGAACAACTATCTTCCTTACTTCACTGTTTACAATGATGTCAGCACCATGGGATTTCACAAGTTGTTGATACGCTCTTAAGCACTCCTCACTTTTCAACACGCCCGAAGTCGATTCATAGCACCCAATGTAGTCTTCTGGCAGTGTTATGCCTGGCCATCTATCATGAATTTCATGTGAATCCAAGATTTTCATTGGTAAACCATACTCCTTTGAGCCCGCTTTCACTTGTTTAATGAAAGTGGAATTTTCGCTTCCAGCATTCAGTACCCCCGTTGGAAGAAATAATTGTTTTCCCGAATTTCTTTCCAATTCACCCCATAGCTTTTGGGATTTAAGTGCCAAAGAAATATACTCCCTACCTTCACCATAAGCATGTCTAATAATTCTTGTTTCCCCGTGATGGCTGCCCTTATTATGAGGAGGAGCAAAGGAATCCAATAACAATACTTTTTGTCCATTTTTCGCCAGATAGTAACCTGAGGACATTCCCATAGATCCAGCTCCAATTACAATTACATCATAGTGCATCTTACATCCCTCCTCCTTTAAATATGATCCTTCATTTTAAAAAAAGGAAGCCATTTTACCTTATTAAATAAAGTAAAACAACTTCCACATGGTTTTAGAACTCTATTTCCCCGATCGACATTTCAACGAGCTTCACTATTTCACCTTCATGAATTTGCCTATAAATCGCTTCAATGTCAGGATGGAAAAAGCGATCTTCTTCAACCTTCGGGACTTCGGTCCGAACTAAATGATATACCCTCTCCGTAACCGGCGACGGTTTCAATGGTAGATGAAAATCCATCGCTTGCGTTGCCGTCATCAGTTCAATGGCTAAAATATATTCAAGTTTCTTCGAAATCCGATAAGCTTTCTTCGCAGCGAAATAGGCAAAACTTATCACGTCTTCTTGGTTTGCGCATGTAGGGATATTATCTATTGTGGCTGGGTGCGAGAGCACCCTGATTTCATTTAATAGCCCGGCAGCTGTATATTGTGGAATCATGTAGCCACTATTTAAACCTGGATTAACCACTAAGAAATTAGGTAATTCACTAAGGTGATGGTTTACAAGCCGATCTATTCTGCGTTCTGTTATTTTTGCTAAGTTTGCTAACGCAATGGAAATCGTATCCGCGTATATCCCAACAAATGACCCATCAAAATTCCCAGCCATTAGTGCAATTCCATCTTCCTCTTCCGGAAAAATCAGAGGATTGTCACTTACAGAGTTCATTTCATTCTCGATTGAAACAGCAGCGTCTTTCAATACTCTTTTTATGGCTCCATGGACTTGTGGAATGCATCGTAAGCTAAGTGCATCTTGTAATCTATGTTCCTTGTAAGTATCAATGATTTGGCTGCCTTCAAGGATCCTTGTTACATTTCTGGCTGTCTTAGCCTGTTCCTCATGTTTTTTCAATGCATGTGGACGGGGATCAAATGCTTTTATTGTACCTTTTAGCACTTCTAATGACATAGCTCCCGTAATGTCCGCGGTTTTTGCTGCTTGCATGCTATTGTATAAAGCCAGGACAGCCATCGCAGTGACGGAAGCAGTTCCGCTTATAAGAGCAAGTCCTTCCTTACACCCAAGCGTAACTGGCTTCAATCCAGATTGTGCTAACGCATCCTTTCCCGGAAGAAGCTCATCATTGTACCACGCCCGTCCCTCCCCGATCACCAATAAGGACATGTGGGCTTCAGGAGACAGATACCCCACTGACCCCTCACCTGGAACATAGGGAAGTATATCGTGATTTAACAGTGAAGCGATAAGCTTTAAAACTTGTAACCGGACCCCTGAATAACCCTGGCCTAAATTCACGAGTATCATCAATTGAATGGCTCTTACGACTTCTTTTTCAAGAGGTTCCCCTACTGAAACAGCATGTGAACGAACTATATTCCGTTGAAGGGTTTCTGCGTCTTGTGGAGAAATCACTTCTGTCATATTACTGCCAAAACCCGTCGTTACACCGTAAATCAATCTATTATCTTCTAAAAACTTTTCTATTAAGCTTCGTGATTTATCCACCCTTTCACAATATGCCTCGGTGAAAGTAACTTTTGCACCATATCTTGCAACCGCTATTATCTCTTCGATTGAGACTGCACCATCACCTAGTGCAACCTCTTTAATATCTTTAGGGTGTAAAAAATCGGGCGTTATCATCCTTACACATCTCCTCACCTATGACTCATCAAGAAGGAGAAAAAAATTTGGTCCTTCTCATTTATTAACTGGAAATTAATCTTATGTTATTTTCTTATTTTCTGTAAAGGGAATATCGGTTCCCTTCGATAAGTTTCCCGCTTCTAGCAAAGGGTCACTTGCTTCATGCAAAGAAAGATTCTTCGTTTCAGGTGCCCAGGCTATCGATACGATCAAGCCAATCAGCAGAATTGCTGCCATTCCTGCCATTGAAGCACTTAATCCAAATGAACTTAAAGAAACAGGCAGCAGAAATGTTCCAATCGCAGAACCAATTCGACTAATTGCCGTAACCATACCTATTCCAGATCCACGGATCTCAGTTGGAAAAAGCTCTGCTGGGTATACTAATGTAAGGTTTGATGCTGCTGACATGAAAAAAGTAAAGATCAAGAAGGCTATCAACATTAAGAATTGAGAACCATTGTGTAAGAAGCTGAGTGAAAACAATGAAACGGTAAGGATCGTGAAAGCCCCGATGGTAAATCCTCTACGAGAAAATTTTGCAAGCAACCAAAGACCAAAAATTGCCCCAACAAGCAAGAATAGATTTAACATGGTATCGGCAAAAAAGTTTTGTTCAAAACCCATTGTACTTAGTATAGACGGAAGGAAAGTGTAGATTGCGAAGTACGGAATAACAAGAGTTAATTTGAATATTCCACCAAAAGCCGTACGCTTACGAAGCTTTTTACTGAAAAGTCCACGAAATCCTAGAGTCTTTTGATTTTCAGTACCAGTAATCGTTTCTCCCATTTCAACGTTTGATCCAAGGTGTTTTTTTACAATCTGGCGAGCTTCTTCGACACGCCCCATGCTGACAAGCCATCTTGGTGATTCAGGCGTTCCTATTCTTAAGATTAAAACCACAATAGCCGGAATCGCAGCACTAACAAGCATCCAACGCCATGAGTCTGAACCAACCTGTCCCAGGTAATGACCAACAAAGTTTGATGCTACATATCCAAGCGTCCATACTACGTTTATAGATGCGAGGAGCGAGGAACGATACTTTTTTGGTGAAAACTCGGCGAGTAGAGTCGTACCGACGGCATAATCTCCTCCAAGTCCAAAACCAATTAGTAACCGTAAAATGAAAAGTTCTTCTGGACCACTAACAAAAAATTGTAAAATAGTAGCTACCGTGATAAGTAAAAAGTTTACGAGAAAGATTTTCTGTCTGCCTACACGATCAGAAAGTCTTCCAAGTATTAAAGATCCGGCAAAAAGACCGATTAAAGCGGAACTGCCGATCAGTCCTGTCCACATTGCATTCATGTTCATTTGAGGCCCGAATACTGTCAATGCCATCGCAATGATCCCAAGGGAATAGCCATCACAGAAGCTTGAACCGAATGTAAGTCCAGCAATTCGAAAATGAAACTTATTAAATGGGGCATCGTCTATAGTGAATTTTTGTTCGTTCAAAGAATCCCCTCCATTTTTTGATTTATCAGATTTATGTATCAAAAAACTATTACTGTAATACTCTGGCAGTGTCCCTGAAATTAAATGAACAGATTTCAGTTCCACTAAATAATGATATTTTACTGACTTTACCAAACAAGGAATGTACACCTGCATGCATGTTAGAAATTAATTTACAGCTAGCTTTTCATTTTATGATTAAGCTTAATACTAAAAAGAAAATCCAGCAATGAATTATGAAATAATAATCTTTTTATAATTTATTTCATATTTTTCTACCTTTTTTGTCTTTTAAGCTATGAAATATATAGTTTCTCTTCTTAATTTTAAGATTCAACTAACCATAAATCATTGAAATAAATGACTTCACTAAGGATTTTACAGCCTTCTATTACCTCGAATTTTTCCCTAGCTTCCTTTTCTGTGGTAAACTCAAACATTTTTATGCCATTTTTCGAATGGATAGTGATTATCCACATAAAATTCCCTCCACATGGAAGATTCATTTCCACGATTTCCTTAAAACACTTTCATTTAATTCCACTGTAAAGCAGTAAAGCATTTAACGCTGGCAATGGGTAGGATGATAAACCACCATCCTACCATTCAGCACCATTACATTTGATAAATACTTCTAAAAGCCCATTCCATCCCCTGATTTTTTCAGCGGATGGAATGGGTAGATATTGATTGAGAATCGAGGCCGTATCTTTTTTTAGTGATTTTTAAAGGCCAGTCAGGCTTTTGGCATCAGTCTTCACTCTGTCATTCACAACTTGAACACCGTTTTTCCATACAGTCTTAACATGATTAACCCCAAATAAATATTGCAATTCCTGGTAGTTTTCAACATTCCATAAAACGACATCCGCTTGTTTTCCTACTTCAAGCGAACCTATCTTCTCTTGTCTGTTGATTGCACAAGCAGCATTGTATGTTGCCGCCGTAAGCGCTTCAGCAGGAGTAAGCCGCATCGAGATGCATGCCAGATTCATGACAAGTGGCATAGAAGTCGTCGGTGAGGATCCAGGATTGCAATCGGTCGAAATGGCAACAGCTACACCTTCATCAACCATTCGGCGTCCTGGGGCCGCATCTTCTCTTAAATACAAAGCTGTGGCTGGAAGCAAGCAGGCAATGGTTCCTGACTTAGCCATGGCTTGAATTCCCTCTTCGGAAGCCTTTAATAAATGCTCAGCTGAAATAGCCCCTATTTTGGCAGCTAGTTCTGCTCCCCCGTATGGCTCAATTTCATCGGCATGAATTTTAGGGATCAAGCCGTACTTTTTCCCCGCCTTTAAAATCCGCTCTGATTGTTCAGGGGTAAAAACCCCCTTTTCACAAAATACATCATTGAATTCAGCAAGCTTTTCTTCAGAGACGATTGGAAGCATATCATTAATCAGATGATCAACAAATTCATCCTCACGGCCTTTATAATCTTTTGGGACCGCATGGGCTCCCATAAAGGTAGGAACTAAATCAATCGGATGCTCTTCCTGTAACTTCTTCATCACCCGCAACTGCTTCAATTCGGTTTCCAAATTCATTCCATAACCGCTTTTACCTTCTACTGTAGTCACGCCATGAGCGAGAAACGAATCAAGGCGTCGTATGGTTTGTTCCATCAACTCTTCTTCACTTGCTTCCCTTGTCATGCGGGTGGTTGCATGAATGCCCCCACCTCCGTTCATGATGTCCATATATGTTGCACCTTCAAGACGCATTTCAAATTCACGCTCACGGCTCCCGCCATATACAACATGCGTATGTGGATCAACTAGCCCAGGTGTCACCAAATGGCCAGTTGCATCAAAGACTTCAGCTTCATGCATTCTATCTGCATAGAGTTCTTCCAATTCTTTGGTCGTACCGATCGCTTGGATCAAACCAGATTCCATCCATATACTTCCATCTTCAATCAACCCAAGCTCCGACATTGCCTCTTTGGAACGAGGACCTTTCCTATCAGCGGTGAGGGTAGCAAGTTGAGTGGCATGTTTTATCCAAATTGGTTTTGTCATTGTTTATCAATTCCTTTATCAAGCATCGGGATATTAATTCCTCTTTCACGAGCTGTTTCCTCTGCCAGTTCATACCCTGCATCAACATGACGCACTACCCCCATCCCAGGGTCCGTTGTCAGCACTCGCTCAATCCTTGCTCCTGCTTCTTTTGTGCCGTCTGCCACAATTACAACGCCTGCATGCATGGAGTAACCCATTCCTACGCCGCCGCCATGATGTACGGAAACCCAGGTTGCACCGCCCACTGCATTCACCATTGCATTTAAGATCGGCCAGTCAGCCACTACATCCGAACCATCCTTCATGGCTTCCGTTTCACGATTCGGCGAGGCGACAGAGCCTGAATCCAAATGGTCACGCCCAATCACTATCGGTGCCTTCAATTCACCACTTGCAACCATATCATTGAGGATTTTACCAAAACGGGCGCGCTCCCCATAACCAAGCCAGCATATGCGGGAAGGCAGACCTTGGAACTGAATTTTTTCTTGAGCCATTCTGATCCAGTTACATAAATGTTCATTATCAGCGAATTCGCGTAAAATTGCTTGGTCTGTTTTATAAATGTCTTCTGGATCACCAGATAAAGCGACCCAGCGGAATGGACCTTTACCTTCACAAAATTGTGGACGGATATAAGCTGGAACGAAGCCAGGGAAGTCAAAAGCATTCTCTACCCCTTCATCTTTCGCAACTTGACGGATATTGTTGCCATAATCAAACGTCACGGCTCCTTTTTCCATCATTTCAAGCATCGCTCTTACATGTTTGGCCATTGAAGCTTTAGAGAGTTTAATATACTCTTCTGGATTTGCATTCCGTAATTCTGCAGCCTCCACCATTGACAGGCCTGAAGGAGTATATCCATTTAATGGATCATGGGCGGAAGTCTGATCCGTCAAGACATCCGGAATAAAGTTCCTGGCGATCATTTCCGGAAGAATATCTGAAGCATTACCAATCAAACCAATCGATAATGCTTTTCCTGCAAGTTTTGCTTCTTTGGCTAAACGAATGGCTTCATCCAAAGAATCCGTTTTCACATCGGTATAACGAGTCTCTATCCTCCTGTCAATTCTTGTTTCATCAACATCGATTCCGATACAGACACCACCGTTCATCGTAACTGCTAGCGGCTGTGCTCCTCCCATTCCGCCTAAACCTGCCGTTAGAGTAATGGTGCCTTTTAACGAGTTATTGAAATGTTGTTTTGCAAGCTCGGCAAAGGTCTCGTATGTACCCTGGACGATTCCTTGAGAACCAATATATATCCAGCTACCAGCTGTCATCTGCCCATACATCATCAATCCCTTTTTATCAAGTTCATGGAATGTTTCCCAGTTCGCGTAAGCAGGGACGATATTTGAATTTGCAAGCAGGACACGTGGTGCATCCGAATGCGTTTTAAAAATAGCCACCGGTTTCCCTGATTGGACCAATAAAGTTTCATCTTCTTCAAGCTCTTTTAGTGATTTGACGATTGCATCAAAGCATTCCCAGTTACGAGCTGCTTTCCCAATCCCTCCGTATACCACCAAATCTTCTGGACGTTCAGCGACTTCAGGATCCAAATTATTCATCAACATTCTAAGCACTGCTTCTTGTTGCCATCCTTTTGTATGCAATTCTGTTCCTGTATATCGGATAACCTTGTTTGTAATCGTGTTCATTTTCATTTCCCCCTTGTTTTTGTTATATTTTCATTCTATAAGAAAAATTCAGAATAATTAATTATAATTTAATGATTATTTTATAATTTATTTCAATGTTTTGTAGTTAACTTTATTTTTTTATGATTAATTTCACAAATTACATTGTTATGAAATAAATAAAAAAGGACGATTCATTTATTGAATCGTCCTTTTTTATAATCCAGACCGATATGCTGATGGTGTACAAGCTTCAAGCAGTTTGAATTTGGCATTGAAATAAGTTTGATGTGAATAGCCGGCTAATTGTGAGATTTCCTCCAATGATAAATCCGTTTCCTTTAATAAACGTTTAGCTTCCCTAATTCGAACTTGATGCAGCGTATTTCGAAAAGACTCGCCGGATTCAGCTGCAAAACGACGGCTGAGTGTGCTTTTATTGATACGCAGAGTATCTGCACAACTCGCTAGATTCCACTGGGCGTCCCAATAGTTGGACTCGATCAGCTCTCTTGCTTTTTCGCTAAGTGTGCGTGCCCCTTCCTGTAATTGTCCATGATCCTGCAGAAGCATATGGGTGGTGAATGCATGCAGCTCTTTTACTATTTGATGAATGACAGGTTTATGTACAATTTGCTGAAATACATCATAGTATATTGCTTCTAAAGAGGCAGTTTGCAAGTTGTAGGATTTCATATGCCTACGAATCTGCGCGAGTACGCTTGTAAGGCGGATACGAACGATTTCCGGGTCGGGGTATGGTCGTTCATAAGTAAGGAATTCACGTTCAATCCAGTTCCTGATGGCTTTCGCATCCCGCCTTTCGAGCATTTCTATCCAAAGTCTTTGTTCAAGAGGAGTGAGGAATGGATCCATTTCTTGAGGCGAAGTCTGTTGACTTTCGGCTAAAATGATATCATATCCATCGAAAAAGATTTGTCTCGTAAATTCACGTGTTTGCTGATACATCCTTTTTAAAGACTCATCTGAAGTTGCCGCTTTTATTATGATGGCAAGGGGCTCATCCATTCTTTCTTTCCAGTGAGCAAGGAACGCTTGGTACTCTTCCTTATATACCTCCATTTCCTTTGTTTCCTGAACACATAAAATAAAATCCGATAAAGCAAAGATTTGATTCTTCCCAGTAAAAGAATATCGTTGCAGTTCATCGTAAACTAAAGGAAGGGTCTTGTTATCAGGTGTCAAAAAAGCGACCATGGTTATTCGACTTTCATGCCTCCGGTCCGTCAAGAAGAAATCAGGATACCCAATATCCAGAGCATTCTCATCATCCATGGTGTTTGTCGAAAGTAGACCTGGACCATTTCTCAATTGAAAACGCAATTGTTGGATATGTTTTACCAAATCCGCCGAAGAAAAAGGACGGAATAAAACATCTTCAGCACGAAAACGTAAGGCTCGGTAAGCCGTTTGAAAGATTCGCTCAGATGAAATGCCTAACCATCGAATTCCCCTCCGCTTTAAAGAAACACCAATCGCCTCACTTTCATCCGTCCAAATATCCATATCCAAAATAACGAATTCCGGTTGCTGATTGCGCATGCCCTTTTCAAATTCTTCAATCGTTTTCCATAAGATCAGTTTAACTCCCGTTAGGTGGGACTCCACTATCCACCGAATTCCTTGAGCCTCAATCTCATCTTTTGCCACCAAATGAATTTCCACATCATCACCTCATTTCTGCTGTTATTCCTGTAATGAATAAATATGAAGTCAGCACTTGAAAAGAAAAGGAAAGGAATCCCTGGTCTTTTCGAATGCACTTGTATCTCATCTCCATTCTAATCCCGCCGAAAACTACAAACAAGTCTTATTGGGCAGAACCTGCGATATAGATTAAATATTGACATGCTTAACTGGAATTTTCATCCCATATATATGTACTTCCTATATGAAAATATAAAAAGAAACATCATGGAAACCTTGTGATTTCCAATGATGTTTCTTTTTTAGTCACTTTTAATCTTCAGTACATTTAGAAGCGTTATAATTGATTAATATTGACTTCAACTTCTTTTACGATGTTTTCATCTGAAGCACTTGTCAATTTTAATGATAATAGGGTGATGACTCCTATAACAAGTAATCCAGATAAAATAAACATCCCTTGAGTAAATGCAACAGTTCCGAGAATCATCGGTCCTACAAAACCGCCTAAAGACGCAAATGAATTGACTATGGCTATTCCCACTGGTGCAGTGGACTCAGTGAAGAAAAATGTCATATAGGCAAAGAAACATCCACTGAATCCGTATAAACCGAAAGATGTAATCGTTAACATAAGCACCATCATAAAGACACTATCCGAAAATCCGCACCCAATAAATCCGACAACTGCTATCATGAGACAAACGAGCAAGTGTGATTTATGTTCATTGGTCCGATCTGAATTCCAGCCTACAAACATAATGGCAGGTATACCGACTAACGATGGAATCATCGCTAACCAGCCTATTTCTAAATTGGTTGTTGCATTTTCCGATAAAGATTTTATGATTGTTGGCATCCAGAATGACAATCCATAGATAGATGTGTACCCTGCGAAATAAAAAATGGCCAACTTCCAGATTTTCAAATCTTTCAGCATATCAAGCTTAGTGACTTTATTTATTTTCGAGCTAACTTTCCTTTCTGCACTCAATTCCCCTTCTAACCAATCACTTTCTTCCTTAGATAACCATTTAGCGTTCGTCGGTCTATTAGTTAAATAGAAAACAACAACAACACCAATAATAATGGCCGGAATGCCTTCAAGGATGAACATCCATCTCCACCCTGCCATACCCAACCAGGAAATATTGTCAAGAATCCATGTCGACATAGGCGCACCAATCAATCCGCCAATCGGTAGGGCTAAAAGCAAAACCGCTGTTGCCCTTCCTCTTTCGCGGGCCCTGAACCAATAAGTTAAATACAAAATTATACCTGGGAAAAACCCAGCTTCGGCGACACCTAATAAAAAACGGAGAATATATAAATGCATCGTTGTTTGCGCAAAACCTGTTAATATTACCACGAGCCCCCACGAAATCATTATACGGGCAATCCATATCCGAGCTCCCACTTTATGCATGATCATGTTGCTTGGAACTTCAAAAAAGAAATAGCCTATGAAGAAAATACCAGAAAGCAATCCAAAAACTTCAGCGGATAAGGCTAATTCAGCATTCATTTGTAAAGCAGCATAGCCTAAATTGACCCTGTCCAAGTAAGCGATGATATACAGGATCAAGATAAATGGAAGAATCCGTTTCATCGTTTTACTGATCGTTCTTTTCTCTATTTCACCACTGGAATGATTCATGATTATTTCCTCCCTTTTCATGCTACTATTTCCCCAAAAATAATCCGTTTACCGCACATCTCTTTTCCTGCTTCCCGACACTCTGGTTCATTCCTAGGACTCTCAATTTATCCTGATACCACCACCCTCCATTTACATATACTGAATCCAACAATATTTTAAATACAATCCATATACTCAGGGCTAAAGAGGAATAAGCCTTTCTACAAGACAGTAACCAATTGTATAGGAATCTTAAGAAAAATCTAACCAACCTATTCACCTTATTCTTCTACTTGAAAAACCTCCTATTTAAACTGAATTAACCTTCCCCATACTTGTCTTAAAATCTCGTAAGCGCTTTCTAAATTTACAAAATGCAATTAAGAAAGCGTTGTGATTATTCATGATCTACGTTAGATTAAATAGACCATCATTCATTTAACTAGACTGTAGTCTGATATTAAACTATACAGGAATATTCTGTCAATTATCATTTGGAGGTTTTTATGGTTGAACCCAGAAAGAAACAGCTTAGGGGAGAAAAGACTCGTGAAAAAATTTTAAAAATATCTTTAAAGCTATTTAGCGAAAAAGGTTATGATAAAGTTACCGTTGACGAAATCGTGAAAAAAAGCGGCACATCAAAAGGGTCATTTTACCAACACTTTTCAGCGAAATCGGACATTTTTTTAGTGAGATTCATAGAAGTCGATGATTACTATCGAGAAGTCTTCCGCTCGTTCCCAGTCGATATGGACGCTACCGAGAAATTGTTTATTTTCATACGAAAATTGATGCGTTTTTTGGAAGAAGAAATGGGCAAAGATTTAATGAAAGTGATTTACAGTTCCGCTTTAGATTCAAAAGAACATACTTACTTTTTAAATTCAAATCGCTCACTCTTCCAAATTATCCGTTCATTAATTGAAGAGGCGAAAGAACAAAACGACATTGGCACTGACCAATCAGTTAACGAAATTTCACAACTTATCACCCAAAGCCTGATGGGAATTATCTATCATTGGGGATTAAATAACTCAGAACAAAGCTTGGAATCACTTTCCATACCGCTAACCAAAACAATCATTAATGGGCTGAAAACTAAGAACTAATACATAAATCAAAAGATTCATTTTCAAAAAACTGACATTTAATTCAATATTAACCCCAATCTCACTGAATGGTAAGGGTAACTCCATTAGTCTATAAAGTTCATACTTTCATTATTTCAATTGAGTGTCAAACATATTAAACAAGGAGTCGAAAGCCAGATATCATGAAACGATTTTTCTTTATCATCCTATATGCACTATTATTTGGATTATCACTGCAGTCTTTTAATTTCAAGCTTGACCACCCTATTGCAGAAGATATTAGCCGGCTGATGCCAGTTAAAATGAAAGCGATAAAGGCAGAAGATAGTGAAGAAGCAATCAAAAAGGTTGTTTTGGATGCCGAAAAAAACGACGATCCCATTTCCATTGCCGGAATGCAGCATAGCCAAGGAGGTCAAACGTTATATCCAAACGGGATCCTGCTCGATATGAAGCACTATGATGAAATACTTGATTTGGATGTAAAAGAAAAACGCATCACGGTCCAAAGCGGAGCAACCTGGGCTGTTCTCCAGGAATATATCAATCCATATGGACTTGCCCTGAAGGTCAGTCAATCTCAAAACATTTTTACCATTGGCGGTTCTTTGAGCGTTAATGTCCATGGACGCGATATCCGTCATCATGCCTTGATAGAAACCGTGGAATCTTTTAGATTGCTTAACGCAAAAGGACAAATCCTAACAGTGAGCCGCGAAGAAAATTCGGAGCTCTTCCATTCGGTTATTGGCGGGTATGGTTTGTTTGGAGTAATTCTCGATGTAACACTCCACCTTACCGATGACGAACTTTATAAAATTAAAACTAAATCACTCCATTATGATGAATATACGTCGTACTTTAAAAGGGATGTTCTTCAAAACGATGATGTTAAAATGCATCTGGCAAGAATATCTGTTGCTCCTGACTCCTATTTGGATGAAATGTATGTAACGGATTATTATAGGGCAAATGACCAAACAAGGCTATCTAGCTACAATTCTCTCAAACGGGAAACGATCATTGCCGTGCCTAAATTCTTTCTTGGCCTCTCACGTTATAATGACTGGGGTAAAAAAAGGTTTTGGGAAACTCAAAAATCCTACACTGCCAATATTGATGGTAACTTGGTTTCGAGAAATAATGTGATGCGGTCGGACTCTGCCTTTATGGATTACAGCAACCCATCCAAAACCGAAGTGCTGCAAGAATACTTTGTTCCGATTGATCAATTTGCTGATTATATCGATGATTTAAGAAGAACCTTATCTGATGAGAAAGATTTTAATTTATTAAACATTACAATTCGTTATGTGGAACATAATGATGAATCACTCATGTCCTATGCCAAGGATGATATGTTCGCTCTAGTGATGCTCATCAATCAAGGGACAGATAACGAAAGTAAGGAAAATACGGGAAGGGTCATCCGTAACATGATTAATGTGACGCTTGACCATAACGGCAGCTACTATTTGCCCTATTATGGGTATCCAACCAAGACACAATTATTTGAAGCGTATCCGCGTACTGAGGAATTCTTTCGATTAAAGAAGAAATATGATCCTGATAATCGCTTCATGAATCTTTTCTATGAGGAGTATCATTCATGAATTATAAACGTTTTGTTTTTTACCAAGGCACTGTAGGAATGGCTGCCAGCATGATTTTCCCTTTTTATATTTTGCTAATCAAAAATGTAGGCACCAGTTATTCGCAATTCGGGTGGGCATATGGAATATTCTCACTGACTGCAGCACTTTGCTATCCTTTAATCGGAAAATTCACTGACAAATCCGGTGACAAAGCATTTCTCCTTATCTATTCATGGGGGATGGCACTTATCCTTCTTGCCTTTCCTCTCGCATATGAAATTTGGCATGTATATCTCCTGCAAATCATTATGGGGGTACTTGGGGCTGTACAAAAAAACACTGAAAAAACGGTACTTGCAAGATATGTTACGAAGAAAACAGCGGGTGAGGAAATTGGAAACTACCATGTTTGGACATCCATCGGTGCTGCAGCTGCGGTGATTGCAACCGGATATTTAGTCGACTTTTTAACGATTGGCAGCATCTTTTACCTTGCATCCTTAATGTTTGCCTGGAGTGGATTTATTATAATGAAGATGGATAAAAATGCTTCACTATCTAATGCAGAATAAATAAATATAAGCATTTATTACTGGTTAGCGCTAATAAATCAGTTACCTTTAGTAGAAGAAGCATCTGCATTAACCTCAGCAGATGCTTCTTCTACTATATAAATCATTTGCGGATCAAAAAACAAAAAATGATCTTACAAAGATATATTAAACCCGCTCCCCTTTTCTCAATTTGGTTTCGTTAAATATACGAATTCTAAACTTACTGCGTTTATTAGTACAATTAAAGATAACGGACCAGAGCACATATAATAAAATACTACGTTCTTATCAACTTGGTTATTATTTTCCGTCTAAAAAAACTAATGACATCATAATTATACCCATTCCAATCAACTGATGAATAGACAACGCTTCATGTAAAAAGAAAAAGCCTAAAATCATTCCGATGACCGGCACTATATAATTACTATATGAGGTAAATAATGCGCCTTCTTGCCGAATCAGCCTATTAAATAATGCATAAACAACACCTGCATGGAAAATGCCTAAAATCGCTAAGTAGATAGATTGAGATCGTGCTAAATCCAATTTGAAAGATTGCTCAAAAAAAAGGGACATGGGAATGAGCAATGCACTGGCAATCAGTAATACATTTCTCATATGAATAACGGAAGATCCCTCGTTTAATTTCTCCATGAAAATCAATGATAATCCAAAACTCATGGCAGCCAATATCAATAGGATGTTACCCTGAATACTGTTAGAAAGGTCTTGGAATCCTTGTGTTGGCCAGGAAAGGAAGACAATACCTGCAAATCCGAATAGGATACTTGTAATCTCCGGCCTTGTGCTTTTTCTTTTGAAAAATGCTAGTAATAAGAGGATGGTAAAGATAGGAACCATCCCAATCAGCACCGCTGCGATACTGCTAGGCACCGATTTCTGACCTTGTGCAATAAACACGAATGGTAGTACAACCTCGAAAAAAGCAATGATTATATACCATTTATAATAACTCCTAGGTACTCTTCGCTCTTCTTTTGATAAAAAAAAACCAATTAAGAGTAAACAGATACCGCCGATACATGCTTTGATGGCTGACAATGTAATAACCCCAACATTTTCTATAACTAATTCAATAAAGAAGAATTGAGATCCCCATATACCACTAATCAAGAGTAACAACACATATTTATTCATTCACTTTACCTCCCTTTTCAGCAATGGATCGGCAATAGTCTTACTTATATGCTTTGATTGAATTCCACCAAAATAATTCGTGCCAATTACCCCAACAAGAATAATCATTGCACCTATAATATGATAATAATGAATCGATTCATGTAAGAAAAGCACCCCTGCTATAATCGTAATCAATGTCGCTAAATTACTAAAAACGCTCATTTTAGATGCTGGTAATATAGATAATGCATAGTTTGATAAAAAAGCGGTAAGCAGTGACGATAATACCCCAAGATATACGATTGAAATGAGGAATGCACTACTTGTGAAGGGTAATAAAAAGCTACTAATAGATTGGTTAATTATATGGTTGATGATGGCCATACTATTAAAAGTCACAAAACCAAAGAATGTCATCACATAAGTTAACGTAAATAGTGAATATTTCTTTGTTACCTTCCTCGCTACCACATTATAGAGAGCGGCAGCAATCGAGGATAATAAGATTAGGATCGTTCCTTTCAAACTGTGAGCCGCAAGTTGCAAGTCATTCATGACAAAGATAAAGATAACCCCCATCACAGAAAAATAAAGGGAAATTTTTTGACCTTTACCTGCGTATTCTTTCAAAAATAATGAAGCTGATAATAACGTGAAAATTGGTATGGTCGCTTGGATAATACCCGCTTCTGAAGATGAGGTATATACGAGACCAAACACTTGAAATGTAAAGAAAAAAATTGGATAAAGCAACACTAACGGAAGAATCTTCAAAGTATCGGTTGCGCTCATTTTCACTGATGTCCTCCGATACAGCTTAAAAATTATCGCGATCAAAAAAGCCATCGTAAATCGATGTGCCAATGTATCTAGCGGACTCGCTTCCATTAATGATATTTTTGTAAAAATAAATGAAAATCCAATAATAAAGGCATATAGTATCGCCGCAATATAGGCTTTTTTATGTTCTGGCATATTGAGTAAATCCTCCTTTTCAACACCCGGCCGGTTGTTAGTATCGTATTAAAAGTTCCACTACGATACAATACAAATTAGAAGCATCTGTAACGGTACAGTTTTTAGGAGGTATTCATGTTAAAATACGTAGCTTTGTGTAATGAATTTGAATCTCTCATCCAGAATGGACAGCTCAAAGCGGGCTTTAAACTCCCATCGATTCGTCAATTAAGCGAACAACATCAATGTAGTAAAAGTACAGTTTTGAAAGCTCTGCAAGAATTGGAAAAGAAGCATTTAATCTACGCGGTTCCTAAAAGTGGATATTATGTCGTTCAAAAAGAATTTGATGGTAAAAGAAAACCAACAGCGGAAATCGACTTTGTTACTTCCGCTCCCGCTTGGCATCAATTTCCGTATCATGACTTTCAACATTGCATCAACAAAGCCATCGATACCTATCAGCAAGAATTGTTTATCTATGGCACTCCAAAAGGACTACCCTCTTTAATAAAAGTGATACAAAAACAATTAGAGCAGTATCAGGTTTTCGCCAAAGAAGAACAGATTTTCATTACTTCAGGCGTGCAACAAGCACTTTCCTTATTAACGTTCATCCCTTTTCCAAATGAACGTACCCATATACTAGTTGAACAGCCTAGTTATCATCTATTTGTGGAGCAATTAAAAGCGTACAAGATTTCCGTGCTAGGAATCCAACGAACTGCAGAAGGTATTGATTTAGAGGAATTAGAGCGGATTTTTAGCAGTCAGGAAATTAAATTCTTTTATACGATGCCTCGTTTCCATAATCCGTTAGGGACTTCTTACTCTAAAAAGGACAAAGAAGAGATACTAAAACTTGCTGTAAAGTATGGTGTCTATATTGTAGAAGATGATTATTTAGCAGATTTCGAAGAGAATATGAAGGTAGACCCCATTTTTTCCGGGGATACTCATCAAATGGTCATTTATTTAAAAAGCTTCTCTAAAATAATGTTTCCAGGACTACGCATAGGTGTTGCCGTATTGCCTAAACCATTAGCGGTCAGCTTCCAACTATATAAAAGAACAGCTGATATTGATAGTTCCATGATTTCACAAGCAGCCTTGGAAATCTACATAAAAAGCGGTATGTTTGAACGCCATAGAAACAAGGTACGGCTCTCCTATTTAGGGCGTGCAAATTTGCTATATGATGCTCTAGAAAAGCACTCTACTCCAGGCTTTTATCGCCCAGCATCCATATGTATGAACGCACATATCGTACTGCCTCATCGTTTAAATAGTGCTCACCTCATCAAAAACTTACAAAATCAACAAGTACTGGTAGAGACTATAGGTCAAAATTATATAGATGGCTTTCACCAGGAAAAAATATTAAAACTAAACGTGTCCAATACAAATATACAAAAACTTGACCAAGGAATAGCTCTTATTTTTAAAGAATTGAATAAAAAGGAAAATTATTACTTATAAAACTTTTACATAAGGTATAGTCACCTTTTCTTATTGTAATACTGAAAAAACATAGGCAAATGAGCACAAACAAAAAAGAGCCAATTAGAATTGGCTCTCAACAAAGTTGCTCTTATCAGTCCTCTTTATTTATAAAATTTTATACGATCTTCAAGTGGTTTGAATTCTTTATCACCCGGTTGAGCTGTTGGATTTCCAAATGGCATTTGCGCAATCAATTTCCAATTACTTGGAACATCCCATTCTTTTTTCACATCATTATCAATTAGAGGGTTATAATGCTGTAAAGTTGCTCCCAATCCTTCTGCTTCAAGTGCAGTCCAAACAACTAATTGGTGCATGCCTGATGTTTGATGTGACCAGATTGGGAAGTTATCGGCATAAGTTGCAAATTGTTCTTGAAGTGATTTCACAACAGATTCATCTTCAAAGAATAATACTGAACCATATCCAGCTTTAAACGAATCCATTTTTTGTTGAGTTCCAGAGAAATCTCCCTCACCAACCGCTTTCCTTAAAGCCTGCGTCGTAATATCCCATAATTTATCATGTGCCGAGCCTGTCAAAACAACCAGGCGGGAAGATTGGGAATTAAAAGCCGATGGCGTGTGTTTTACCGCAAATTCAACAATTTCTTTAATTTTCTCATCCGATACTTGGACTTCTTTATTGATTCCATAATATGAACGTCTCTCTTTAATGGCCGTGTAAAAATCTTTTGTCATGAGTCATTCCTCCAGAGCATTTTTCTATTTAAAATGATTATTCCATTTTTTATTTCTACCTGTTTTAGTATGGGCATAAACCAACATATCATTCGCTAAAGATTGTCAATTATTCTTTAATGATTTCCTTGGTGCTTCTTTCTGTATCAATGGGCCGTACCAACTTTTCGATTTGATCCCTTTTCGGTTCTAAGAACGGTGGTAAAGATAACTTTTCCCCAAGCGTTTCATACGGCTCATCCCCCATAAATCCAGGACCATCTGTGGCAAACTCGAATAAAATTTGCGGCGCCACTCGCACGTAAAGCGACTCAAAAAAGTGACGATCAACATAACCAGACGTATGAAATTGAAAGCTTTCCATTCGTTTGATCCATTCTTCAAGAACGGAACGGTCTTCAACACGGAAGGCTGTATGGTGAACAGTCCCAAAACCCTGCCGTGCCTGAGGAAGGGTCGAATTATGCTCGACAATCACTTGTGCACCATTCCCACCTTCCCCTACTTCAAATAAGTGAAATGATCCTTCCTTGTCTATTTCTTTAAATAATAGGACTTTTTCCATCATTTCTTTAAAGTAATCGAAGTTGGCGATCCGAATGAAAATTGGTCCTAATCCTGTAATAGCGTATTCCAGAGGAATCGGTCCTTTTTGCCAAGGAATCCCAGCTGCAACTCCTTCATTATTTTCATCTGAGATCAATTGATATTGCTGATCATCAAAATCCACAAATGAAATGATTTTTTTACCAAATTGTTCTTGGATTCCTGTATTCCTTACTTCTAAACGGTCGAAGCGCTTAACCCAATACTCCAATGCCGCATCATTCGGTACACGGAAAGATGTTTTTGAAATCTCATTAGTCCCATGCACTCCTTTAGGAATACCAGGAAAATCGAAGAATGTCATGTCAGTACCTGGACCGCCAACATCGTCGGCAAAAAACAGGTGATAGGTTTGGATATCATCTTGGTTAACTGTTTTCTTGACTAAACGCATGCCTAATATATATGTGAAAAATTCATAATTCTTTTCTGCACTACTTGTTATGGCCGTTACGTGGTGTATACCTTTTAATCCATTCATAAATTATTCCTCCCATTAAAACGATTCAAATTTTGGATGTTCAGCTTTTCATTAATCCCCTATAATTTTCCTTCAAGAAGAAGTAGGCTATTCATTAAAGGCGTTTAATGTTTTACATATATTTTATTATCTCGAATTAAATTATCTTTACTTAAGGATAATTTATCATGAATGCCATTCACTGTCAACAACATTATCTCAAATTAATATATCTCAAAATCAAAATAATTTCAGACAAAAAAACACCAGTGTCAATTTTCCTTTCTATAATAGGAGAAATTGATTCTAAATATTCTTCGAAAGAAAATCCATTCTAAAGCAAATGCCATTCTGTATATGGGTTAAGTCTATAGCTATAAATAGCGGCAAAGACAATCAATCACTTCTTTGGCAAAAATGAATCAGAATTAAGTAAAACTATTATTGTGTTTCAATACGAAAGCCCCCAGGATAAAACAAAATCTTTACGTGAGGGCTATTTCGTTTCTTATTTTACGTGATGCAATTCCGCTTGTTTTCCGGATGAAGAGTTTGTGCCATCATTTTCTTTTGACTTCTTAGAAGAAAGATAAACTCCTGCGAAAATAATCAGCAGGCCAATAATTACATTAGGATTAATCGCTTCTCCAAGCAGGACATAGCCCCAAACCATAGCGGTTGCAGGAATAAGGTATGTAACCGATGCGGCTAACTCAGGGCTGCCATTTTTATTGATGTAGAAATAGATCAGCTGGCCGACCCCAGAGCCAAAGCACCCAAGACCGACTATGGCGAAAATCGTCAGCGGTTCCATCAACATCTCTGGCTTAATCGGCTCTGTTATTAGCATCCCGATCAAACCGATAACGGCACCCGTGAGCAGCGTAAACGTCGTAATGACCAATATGCTGGTACTGGAAAGAAATCTTTTCGTAAAATGACCTGCAAAACCATAACAGATGGACGCTAGCAGCATTGTCCCAATCCCGATGAATTCCTTTCCGAAAAGCTGACCGATTTGAAAATCCATCAATACTAGAATTCCGAAAAAACCAATTAGAATGCCCATCCATTGTCGGGCGGTTAGAACATATGAAAAAATGATAAATCCGATGATCCCCGTCCAGATGGGAGTGGTTGCATTTAGAATCGATGCCGTGCTGCTGTTAATCTCTGTTTCACTTAAAGGTATTAATCCCCATGCTAATCCGCAATTGAAGATTCCGACGACGACCAGTGCTTTCCACGGTAATTTCCAGTTGATTTCCCTGCGCTTCCACCATAAAATGGGAAGCAGAACAACAGCACCCGCAAAACAGCGGAGAAACACAATGCCCCAAATTCCCGCTGGCGGGAGCATCCACTTCATAAAAACAAATGATAAACCCCATATCAAACTAAGGCCGATTAAAGCCCCGTATAATCGAAGCATGATGTTCCCCCTTCCTACTTTCTTATTATGACAAAAATTGTTAGGGATTTCATATAAAATAGTGCTATATAAGATGAACTTGAAATTTTTTTCTGCCAAAATCAAAACAACACCCTATAAAGGCAAGATAAAGATGTCTTAAAAAACTAAAGAGGCTTGAGTTCATTAAAGAAGGCAAGCCAGTGTGCAGGCTCGCCTTCTTCTGAAAAATGAAGTAAAAAAACGCAGCTTGTTATTTCGTTTCTTCAGCCTACCGCCTAATACCTTTTCCTTCGAATTTCCTCTTATACCCATAAGCTAATTTGATTTTGATATTAGTAATAAGTACGTTTTATCTGCTCAAATATTTAGGTTTGTCGCCTAATAAATCAGGTTATTACTTTATTTTTTACATCGGCATCAGAATTGACCATTATTTTCATATTGGCGATGGCTACAGTTTCTCCGTTTTGTTTTTTTATTTCTTGGATGACCGTTACAACACCTTGATAGCCCTTTTCAAAAAAGTCAATCACCTTTAATTCTACATGTATCGTGTCCCCAATAAAGGTAGGGTTTGTAAATCGAACTTTCTCCAAACCATAAAATGCAACGACGATTCCTGGTTCAAATTGAAATAAGCCAGTTGCAGCCGAAAGTATAAGCATTCCGTGGGCTATCCTTTGCTTAAATTGTGTATTTTCTGCATACTCCTTATCAGTATGGAGGGGAAACCAGTCACCGCTAAATGCAGAAAACATTACTAGATCTGCTTCGGTTATAGTACGTCCTTTAGACACCCATGTTTCTCCGATTTCATATTGATGGAAATATTTATTAAACATTATTCCATTCTCCTTTTATTTGGGCTTAAATTAGTGGGCGGAAAATTCAGACATTAAATACTATATAATTTAGTGATAGTTTTTAAAATCAACACTATAAAAAATGTTTTTCGAAGACGTACTATTCGATGTAAATAGCGTTTAAAGCTAGAAATCGAAATGTATTACCAATGCTCACCGGCAAATATTTAAACGATGGCAAACAAGCTGAATATACCAATTACAAAGAATACAGCAAGTGTCTTTATAATGGTAATAACAAAAATGTCTTTATATGCCTGGCGATGTGTGAGTCCAGTAACAGCTAGAAGAGTAATTATTGCTCCGTTATGTGGCAAAGTATCAAATCCACCTGCTGACATAGCAATGACACGATGTAAAACTTCCAACGGAATGTCAAAATGAGCAGCTGTTTGTATATACGTATCCGCCAATAGGCTCAACGTAATGCTCATCCCACCAGATCCTGAACCAGTAATGCCGCACAAAACATTTGTCATGATCGCCCCATTAATTAAAGGATTCGAAAACATTCCAGTAAGATAATCTTGTATCACAGTAAAGCCTGGTAAAGCAGCTATCACACCCCCAAAACCATATTCGGTTGCCGTATTCATGGTTGCAAGCAATGCCCCACTAATCCCTATATTAATACTCGAATTGAAATTTAATTTGATAGCTTTTAAGTTTAATAAGACGGTTGCTATTATTCCGAGAATAAGAGCCATCTCTACAGACCAAACACCAATAACTTTAGACATATCAACATTTCCATAATCTTTTAACCCAATTGTAGCAAAATCAAATCCTTTGGAATACCAAAGAGGAAAAGACTCAGTAAAAAACTTATTCATCACTCCAACTAACACCAACGGAATAAAAGCAAGCCAGTCTTTTCTACTTATAGCTTTTTCAGAATCCATTCCCAACTTATTAGTCGTTTCCACCGATATTGCAGAACTAGCTGCCATTTCTGCTTCAGCAGCTTCCTTATCAATAGCTTTATCCCCAATTCCAAAATACCCTTCACCTTTTCTAGCTGCCTTATGTCGACAATGATTTAAGTATAAAAGGCTCAAGGTAATGATAAATATTGCCCCAATAATTCCTAATGTCGGTGCAGCATAGATGTCAGTTTTAAAGAATCCCGTTGGAATGACATTCTGAATTTGCGGAGACCCTGGTAGTGAATCCATGGAAAAGGTAAAAGCACTAACTGCAATTGTCGCAGGAATTAAACGCTTAGGAATATTAGCTTCGCGAAACAGCTGAGCAGCAAATGGATAGATAGCAAATACTGCAACAAACAAACTAACTCCACTATAAGTCAGGATTGCGCCCATTATCACAATGGCTAGAATGGCTTGTTTAGCCCCGATAAAACGGACAATAATTTTAGCTATGCTCTTTGCAACACCGCTTATTTCAACCAATTTCCCAAAAATAGCACCTAGTAGAAAAACCGGGAAATATAATTTAACAAATTCAACCAACTTAACCATAAATATATTAGAGAAGAAAGGTAAAACATGTCCAGGATCCGTTAAAAATACAGCAAACAAAGCGCACAATGGTGCAAAAAGTATAACAGAAAATCCTCGATATGCTAGAAACATAAGTAATCCTAGTGAAATAATAATAATCATTACATCCATATTGATTTCCCCCTTTTTCTCAAAATATAATATGTTATCATTTGTTGCTGGTTTGAATGCATTGCCCCAAGACTTCTTGGGCATCATAGTTCACTTTTCTAGTGAACATATAGAAAAGAACTCTAATTAATTTCCCGAATAGATCCATTGTTTTTTTAAAAATAACTTTATCTATTTAGTTTATTAACAAAAATTAGTTACAACAGAATCTTCTTTTTTTCAAAAATTGGACTTGACTCTTGTTTTGTCATGAGGGATTACTGATCAACGAAGTTCGGAGCTCTTTTATTAATAAATGCTTCAACGCCTTCCTTAACGTCCTTAGTCTGAAAAACATGACCAAAATTTTCAGCTTCAATCACGAGTCCATCTTCAAGTGCTTGTTCATAACCATAATCAATAGAATGCTTTGCAAAAGTTAAAGATTGTAAAGAATAATTGCAAATACATTTTGCAATTTCCATTGCTTTTTCTAAAGATCCCCCCTTTGGGACAACATGATTAACAAGCCCTATTTGTTTGGCCTCTTCTGCATTCAGTGGCTCACCAGTAAAGATCATTTCTTTTGCTTTTGCTTTACCTATCAGTCTAGGAAGTCTTTGAGTTCCCCCTGCACCTGGAAACAACCCCAATTTAATTTCAGGAAGCCCAATCCTAATTTGTTCCTCTGCAATTCGAATATCACAACTTAAGGCAAGTTCACATCCTCCACCTAATGCTAATCCGTTGATTGCAGCAATGGTTGGTCGAGATAGACGTTCAATTTTATTAAGTGGTTCCTGAAGCCAAAGTGATTTCCCCTTTCCTTCTTCGACTCCTTTTCCTACCCATCCTGGAAATTCTTTAATATCTCCACCAGCAACAAAAGCTCTTTCGCCTTCACCTGTAAGGATAATGACCTTAACATTGTAATCGCTTTCAATTTCATCCACTACAAGATTCAATTGTTCTATAACATCTGCGCTTAATACATTAACAGGTGGATTATCAATAATAATCGTTGCAATATTACCCTGTTTTGACCATGAAACAACTTGATTTTTATTCTTCATCTGCTTTCCTCCTCAACCTTTAGTGTACTTGTGGGCTCCAGATGTTCTTGCATTGTTGAAAAGTCCATCAGTGGGTAAACCCAGATATCTTGATAGAATCCTTTGTGGTTATGTGCACTTTTAAAACAAATTGAAATAATGTATTTAAAAAAACTGTACCTTTTTAACCTTTGGAAAATTCCTTATTTATTCCATACCACTAAACTGTTTTCGAAGAATAAACTTTTGAACCTTACCGGATGGGGTACGTGGAATTTCATCAACAAATGTGACCTTTCTAGGTTTTTTGTAGCTAGCAAGATGTTCCTTACAGTAATTAACAACATCTTCTTCCGTAAGTTTGGCTCCTTCTTTTTTAACAATAACAGCACATACAGCCTCAATGTATTTCGGATCAGGAATACCAATTATAGAAACTTCCTTCACTTCCTCATGGCGGTATAAGACATCTTCAATTTCCGCTGAGTAAATGTTTTCACCACCACTTCGAATCATATCCTTTTTTCTGCCTGCAATTGATAGATACCCATCATGATCGAATTTTCCCATGTCTCCTGTTTTACACCACCCATTCACAAATGTTTCCATTGTGGCATCAGGTTTCCTCCAATAACCCTCAGAAACCGCGGGACTTTTAATAGCGATTTCACCAATTTCACCAACAGGCAAGGGCGTTCCATCCTCATCGATAATATTAATTTCTGTAAGTGGCATCGGCTTTCCAACGGTATGGCCTTTTGTAAAAGCATCCTGTGGTTCAAGCGAAGCCGCAATTGGTTGTCCTTCAGTTAACCCGTAAACTTGAACAACTCCAATTTGAGGAAACCTCTTTTTTAATTGTTCTAATGCCCATGGCATTAGCGGGTCACCACCTGTATAAATAGTTTTTAAAGATTTTAGCTGATACTCTTCAATTTCAGGCAAATTTAGCATTTCATAAATCATAAAAGGGAATAAAAAAGCATCGGTCACATTTTCCTGTTCAATAACGGAAAGAATTCTTCCAATCCCGAATTCTTGGCTTTTTGTAATTATTACGCTTCCACCCATCATAAGAATAGGAAGTGCGATATCTTCCATCGCTCCAACATGGTATAGTGGTCCTGTCGTCATCGCAACTTCTCCCCCTGTAAATTTCCATTTCAGCGCTTGTATCGTAGAAAACCAGAAAGTTGTATCATGAGTCCAAATCGCACCTTTAGGTCTTCCCGTTGTGCCTGATGTGTACATCAGCATGACCGGATCGTTTAATTTAATGTTATCGACTTTGACCTCATCTACCGAACCACTTTCTAAAACACTCCAAGACTCAGACCAACCTGGGATTGAGCCATTTCTATGAGGAAGACAAAAATAACGCTCAACAGAAACATGATTACAAACTGATTCCAGCTGACTGGCTAAGTTCGAATGGAAGCACAATATTTTTGTCTGTGAATCATTTAATGCATACTCAAGTTCGGCACTTGATAGCCTAAAATTAAGTCGAACGGCAATTGCGCCGATTTTCGCAATGGCAAAATATAGACTAAAATATTCGAGACAGTTGTAAAGTAAAATACCGACACGATCCCCTTTTCGAACTCCTAATTCGTAAAGCTTGTTTGCATACGCATTTGATATATGGTGGAGATCCATGTACGTCATTGACTTTCCTACTTCTTCTTTTATTGCAATTTTTCTTGGATTTATATTATTTAAATCATTTGCCATTTTTCTTGTTATAAAACCGACATCCAATGAAATTCCTCCTTTTCAATGTAAGCAGATTCAAATTACAGATATCGAAGCGCTAAATTCAATAATGTTCAAAGTAATTCTTACTATTGCCTCTTAAATTCCATTAAATTGACCACTCGTCTTTATCGATTCCTTTCCTCCTTTCTTCTAATTTGAATGCAAGATTCATTCCAACACCTAAACCCCCTATTCTGTCTTACTTTTTCTAATTATCGAGAAATATTCAATTATTTATTTTCTGATTTTTCAGAAAAATAATCAAAAAAAAATCAACTTAAGTTAGATCAGTTGATTTTTTATTCATTCATTTTCATAATTTAAATAAAAATTAAATCTGCTCTATAGCCTTTTTTCTCCTTTAATGTGAACTTTATCTACACTAATTCGGAAATTAAAATATAAATCCGGGATTTCGGAATGAATTCTGAAATCCCGGATTTATTTTTATTAGTCAGAAATCCGATATTTTTTTATTTTATCGTAAAGGGTAGAATTCCCTATTCCAAGAGTTTCCGCAACCCGTTTTTTATCAAACTTAAACCTCCTTAACGCTTTTTCGATTGCCTTCTTTTCTGTTTCCTCCACAATATCCTTTAAACTTTCTTCTTTCATTTTAACCTTATGACCTTTTAGATAATCAGGTAAAGCATCTTTTCCGATTACTTCGTCATTTGATAGGTGAACACCTGCATCAATCACATTCTCTAGTTCTCTGATATTCCCTGGCCAGTTATATTGCTCTATTAATGAAAGCACCTCAGGATGTACAGAGGTTACTCGTTTTCCTATTCGAGATGTGACTTTATTTAAAAAATAATCTACAAGTAAAGGGATATCTTCAATTCTATCTCTTAAAGGAGGTACAAATAATTGGACAGCATTAATTCTATAAAATAGGTCTTCACGAAATAGCTTTTCTTCAACCAATTTTTCTAAAGGGCGATTTGTTGCAGCAATCACTCGAACATTTAGTTTTTTTGGATAAAGCGAACCTACAGGCTCAAATTCCTTCTCCTGAAGAACCCTTAATAACTTGACTTGCATTTGCTGAGGCATATCACCAATTTCGTCAAGGAAAACAGTCCCACCATCAGCAAATTGAAACTTTCCTATTTTACCTCCCTTGTTTGCCCCTGTAAAGGCACCTTCTTCATAACCGAAAAGTTCAGATTCTAACAAGTGTTCCGGAATTGAAGTACAATTTATTTTCACAAGTGGTTTGTCACTTCTCCCACTTAACTGATGAATGCTATGTGCTATTATTTCCTTGCCTGTACCGCTTTCTCCTCTAATTAGTACAGAGATATCACCTCTAGCAACCCTTTTCACACGTTCTTTTAACTGTTGTATTTCTTGTGAATTTCCAATTAAATTGTGTAAGGAATACTTTACTCCATTTGTAACATCTCTTTCATTTTTGTGAAAATTATGTTTTGTCAGTATCTCCTTAATGTGACTATTCATTTTGTTCCAGTCATCAAGATCACGAAACATTATTGTCCCAATCGCACCAATTATTTCCTTATTTTCGATAATAGGAATGCGATTAGCGATAACAAAATCACCACGAAGAAAATGTATATCAGCGATTTCCGATTTACCTATTTGCACGACTAGGTGTAGCCTTGTATTTTCAATTATATTCGTCACATGTTCACCAATCACTGTACTGCGTTCAACATTTAAAAATTCACAATATTTATTGCTAATATATTGAATTTTTGCGTGACTATCGACAATTACAATTCCATAATATGTACTTTCAAACACCATATCTAATAGTTTATTATTGGATAATTGTCCAGTATTCATCATTAGTTCTCCTTTACCTAGAATGCTTTACCATATAATACCACGCATTTTATTCAATATATATTTACGAAGTGAAAATTCCCCAAAAATCACTGAGTTTTATATTTCCTCTCTAGCGTAATCCAACGAATTATTTTTTCACTATAGTGATTTATTCAGCGCAAAAAAAAAGCCTGGCAACCTTTTTTATAGTTGCTAGACTTAAGTTCATTTTTAAGATCAATCCCATTATAAACAACAATTTAAACGGATGCGCAAGGTTCGTTCCTCCATGCCAATCATCTAATAGGCAGCCAGGTCCCGCAGTGCCTTTTCCACTTTTTCAGGATTCACCATGAAGGATTTCTCTAATGATGGTGAATATGGCATTGCTGGAACATCCGGACCCGCAAGTCTCATGATTGGGGCATCGAGATCAAAGAGGCAGTTTTCTGCAATGATCGCCGATACTTCACTTATGATGCTCCCTTCCTTATTATCTTCAGTAATCAATAGGACTTTTCCTGTTTTAGATGCAGCTTCCATAATGGCTTCTTGATCTAATGGATAAACGGTTCGTAAATCAAGTATATGAACAGATATGCCATCACTGGCCAGCCTTTCAGCTGCCTGAAGCGCAAAATGAACACAAAGGCCGTAAGTAATCACTGTAACGTCCTCGCCTTCACGTTTTACATCCGCTTTACCAATGGGTAAAACATAATCGTCATTCGGCACTTCTTCTTTAATAAGGCGATAGGCACGTTTATGTTCAAAGAAAAGGACCGGGTCTTCATCACGAATGGCTGCTTTCAATAACCCTTTCACGTCATAAGGTGTAGAGGGCATGACAATTTTAAGTCCCGGTTGATTGGCAAAAATGGCTTCAACTGATTGTGAATGGTATAACGCCCCATGTACACCCCCACCGTATGGAGCTCTGATGACGATCGGGCAATGCCAGTCATTATTGGAGCGATAACGAATTTTTGCAGCTTCTGAAATGATTTGGTTGATTGCAGGCATGATAAAATCAGCGAATTGCATTTCCGCAATCGGCCTCATTCCATACATGGCCGCGCCGATGCCAACTCCTGCGATTGCGGATTCAGCAAGTGGAGTATCAATGACACGCTGTTCCCCGAATTGTTCGTATAAGCCTGAAGTCGCTTTAAAAACGCCGCCTTTTACCCCTACGTCCTCACCTAAGACAAATACTCGGGAATCACGTTCCATTTCTTCCCGCATCGCCATTATCACGGCATCTATATAAGATATCACTGCCATCTTCTTTCCTCCTTACCTTTCTGCGTAAACGTATTTTGAGAGCGTGTCTTCATTCGCAAATGGAGCATTTTCCGCATAATCCGTCGCTTCGTTCACAACTTCCATTATTTCCTCGTTCAATTGTTTTTCCATTTGATCATCCATGATTCCTGTTGCTTTTAAATAGGCACCAAAAGTAATGATCGAATCTATTTTTTTTGCCTCCGATACTTCATCAGGCGACCTGTATTGACTATCATCATCATCGCTTGAGTGTGGTGTAAGCCTGTATGAAACCGTTTCGATTAAGCTTGGGCCTTCACCGCGCCTTCCTCTCTCAGCAGCTTCTTTCACCACCCGATATACTTCAATCGGATCATTTCCATCAACCGTCACCCCTGGCATGCCGTAACCAATAGCCCGGTCCGAAACTTTCTCGCAAGCCAATTGCTTTTCAATCGGTACGGAAATGGCATACTGATTATTCTCGCACATCAAGATAACCGGAAGTTTATGTACACCTGCGAAATTTGCTCCTTCATGGAAATCACCTTGGTTTGATGAACCCTCACCGAATGTAACGAATGAAACAATATCTTTTCCTTCCATTTTTGCAGCGAGTGCAATCCCCACTGCATGTGGCACTTGAGTGGTTACTGGCGAAGATCCCGTCACGATGCGATTCTTTTTTTGCCCAAAATGCCCAGGCATTTGACGCCCGCCTGAATTTGGATCTTCTGCCTTGGCAAAACTGGATAACATTAAATCTCTGGCGGTCATCCCAAACGCGAGCACCACTCCGAGATCCCGATAATAGGGAAGGACATAATCCTTTTCACGATTCAACGCAAACGCTGCACCCACTTGAGCTGCTTCTTGCCCTTGACAAGAAACGACAAATGGAATTTTTCCAGATCTGTTCAACAGCCACATCCGTTCATCCACTCGTCTTGCCAACAACATAATTCTATACATCTCAAGCACCTGTTCATCACTAAGACCTGCCTGTAGATGACGGTTTTCAACCATATGTCATCATCCCTCCTAATAATTAAAACTTTTCCCTGTTGAACCAGGATATTTTCCTCATGCTGGCACCCAATTTAAAAATGGGTATCAGTATCACTTATTTACTAATCTTTCTTTTTAGCTGTTTGTCTAGCAGACTTAAATATTGTTATGTATCTAAGGAAGAAAAAGCTCTTTTATGTAATACACGCTTGTCATTTAACACCCGTACATCCTCAAATGCGTTATCATCTAGTATTATTACCTGGTACTAACTCAATGCAATATTATCCTACCACTTTTCATCTCACATTTTCAAGTTAATTTCACTTTGTATGGTTGTTTTCACGCGAAAACCTTTCTTTAACAAAAAAACCAATGGGTTTAACAGTTTTGGCCTGACCTGACTTTAAAACTCAATTCCATATACTCACCAAAGACTAGATAAACACCGGGGTATTGAAGTTATTTATTTGTTGACTAAGAGGAAGAATAGCTGTAAATTAAAGTAATTCATAAAATTAAATGTTCTAAATGGAACAGTTCAAAACAGAAAGAATGGTGATGTTGAGTGGAGAATGAAAAACAATTAATGCGTTCCGTACAACTATTGCGTTCATTTTGGAACGTGCAGAAAAATATAATGCGGTTCGTTCAAAAGACAGCCGCAGAAAATGGATTAACAGTTCCTCAATATTCCATTTTGATGACCATTACCCTTTACAAAGAGACCACTCAAAAAAATGTCGGGGAGAAAACATTTCTTCCAAAAAGCACCTTGAGCCAAGCGGTCGATGGTCTAGTTCGCGCAGGCATGCTCCGTCGTGAGCATGTGGAGGGCAACCGGCGTGAGATTCAGTTGTCAATCACCGATCAGGGGAAAAATTTATTAAAAACGATTCATTTTCACGAAGGAAGCATTCACCAAGTCTTTCAAACGGCCATTGAAATGCTTTCCGAAGAACAGTTTGAAGAGTTGCTAGAAACGCATCTTCAAATTACAAACTTTCTAGAAGCACAAGCAACCGAACAGGGAGAGTGTACAAAATGATAAAAATACTGAAAAATTTATCCGTTTATAAGTGGATTATTTTAGCAGTTATCGGTCTGGTTTTTATTCAGTCCATGTCGGACCTCTTTTTGCCTACACTAATGGCTGATATTATTGACAAAGGCGTTGTTCGCGGAGACACTCCTTACATTTGGAAAATCGGTGGTTTTATGCTGTTGGTTTCCGCACTTGGCGCTTGTGCATCCATAATCGCAAGTTACTATTCGTCCAAAGCGGCAATGGGAATGGGACGCGATCTCCGCCTGAGGGTCTTTAATCATGTTGAAAAATTTTCGTTACAAGAATTTGATGAAGTCGGTACGGCGTCATTGATTACACGAACGACCAATGATATAACACAAGTCCAGCAAGTGGTTATCATGATGCTTCGTTTGGTTATCAGTGCACCTATCATGTTAATTGGCGGAGTGATCATGGCTGTATCCATGGATGCAAAATTATCCCTTGTCATTGTTGTCACAATGCCTTTGTTGATTGGCTCGATCTTGCTTATTCTATATAAAGGTGTGCCTCTCTTTCAAACGGTGCAAAAACGATTAGACCGGTTGAACCTTGTATTACGAGAAAATTTAACTGGTATTCGCGTCATTCGTGCCTTCAATCGTGAAACACAAGAGAAAGAACGTCTTAAGAAAGCGAATAAAGAATTGACGGATGTCTCGATCAAAGTCAATAAAATTATGGCCTTCATGATGCCTGTAATGATGCTTGTAATGAACTTGACGGTTGTTGGTATCATTTGGTTTGGTGGAGTTCGTATTGATAACGGCGGTATGCAGATCGGGGACTTAATGGCATTTATCCAATATGTTATGCAAATTATGTTCGCTCTCGTTATGGCATCCATGATGTTCGTTATGGTTCCACGAGCGGCCGTATCGGCAACAAGGATAAACGAAGTCCTTGACATGAAACCTTCATTCCTGGATGAGGGGACAGAAAAGGCAGATCGTGTACACGGTACTCTTGAATTTGAACATGTGACGTTCAGTTACCCAGGAGCAGAAGAACCTGCATTATCGGATATTAGTTTTACTGCAAGTCCTGGTGAAATCACCGCAATAATCGGTGGAACAGGTTCAGGGAAAACGACGCTTGTCAATTTGATCCCTCGCTTCTATGATATTTCAAGTGGAATGATTCGCGTCAATGGTGTTGATATTCGTAAGTCATCACAAGATGAAGTTCGTTCAAAAATTGGCTTTGTACCACAAAAGGCCTTCCTCTTTACAGGTACTATCGCTGAAAACATTCGCTTTGGAAAACAAATAGCCACACAAGTTGAAGTTGAGCATGCGGCTCGGATTGCGCAAGCGGAGGATTTTATCAGCAACATGAAAGGCGGCTATGAGGCAGAAATCGATCAAGGCGGTTCAAACCTATCAGGAGGGCAAAAACAACGGCTTTCGATTGCACGGGCACTAATTCGAAAACCGGATATATATATATTCGATGATAGTTTTTCTGCACTTGACTACAAGACGGATGCCAACCTTCGCGCAGCCCTGAAAGCTGAAACGAAAAATTCGACGGTATTACTCGTTGCACAGCGTGTCAGTACGGTCGTGGACGCTGACCGAATCATTGTGTTAGACGAAGGCAAAATTGTAGGTATGGGAACACACCAAGAGTTGCTTAGTACAAACGACATTTACCGTGAAATCGCCTTATCACAGCTCACAGAGGAGGAAATTGCATGAGTAATCAAAAAAAACCTCAAGGCGGCGGTCAGGTTGGGCATGGTCCTGGTGGCGGTAACATGATGATGATGGGTCAAAAAGCAAAAGATTTTAAAGGAACACTAAAACGTCTATTGGCCTATTTAAAACCGAGGCGCAACAAATTGATTTCCGTGTTCTTCGCTGCAATCATGAGTACGATTTTTATGATTGTTGGACCAAAGATCATGGGAAATGCAATTACAGAATTATTCGAAGGAGCTTACGGTAAATTCCAGGGAATACCAGGAGCAGCTATTAACTTTGATAAAATTGGCCAGATCCTTTTACTCCTTGCCGGACTGTATGCCTTAAGTAGCCTTTTCAACTATGTACAACAATACATTATGTCAAGTGTTGCACAAGACACGGTATATGATCTTCGAGAAGATGTGAACGAAAAGCTCGAGAAACTTCCACTCAAATATTTTGAAGGACGTCCAAACGGAGAAACACTTAGCCGAATGACAAATGATATTGATACAATCGGGAGCACCCTTCAGCAAAGCTTAACGCAGTTCATCACATCAATCGTAACGATTTTGGGGATTATCATCATGATGCTTTCGATAAGCCCGTTATTGACATTAATCTCAATAGTCAGCTTACCTTTGTCAATATTTGCAATACGGCCTATTTTAAAAAGATCCCAAAAATATTTTGCCGATCAACAGCGTAAACTCGGACAATTAAATGGTCACATTGAAGAGATATATACCGGCCATCAAGTCGTTAAAGCATTCGGATATGAAAAAAAGGCGAGTGCCCAGTTTACAGAAGTTAATGAAGAATTGTATAAAGCGGGAAGCAAAGCCCAGTTTATATCGGGTATCATCATGCCCATGATGTTCTTTATCGGAAATTTGAGCTATGTCCTCATCAGCGTTGTCGGCGGAATATTGGTAACGCAACGTTCGATTTCAATTGGTGACATTCAAGCATTCATCACATATTCAAAGCAGTTCACCCAGCCAATCACACAAACGGCTAACATCGCTAACATTATTCAGTCGACGGTTGCAGCCGCTGAGCGTGTTTTTGAACTACTTGATGAAGAAGAGGAAATGAAAGAACAAACCACAGCTAATATAAAAAGGGCAAATGGTGCTGTCTCTTTTGAACATGTGGACTTTGGATATGGGGAAGAAATGTTAATTGAGGATATGAACATCGATGTCTTGCCTGGACAGACGGTCGCAATTGTTGGACCGACTGGTGCAGGAAAAACAACTATGATAAATCTATTGATGAGATTTTATGAACTCAATGGCGGAAAGATTAATATTGATGGTCTTGATACACGGAATATGTCACGGAATGATCTTCGAAAGAATTTTGGTATGGTACTTCAAGATACCTGGCTCTTTAATGGTACGATTAAAGAAAATATCGCTTATGGAAAAAATGGAGCAACTGATGAAGAAATTTTTGCAGCTTCTCGCACGGCACATGCCGACCATTTCATTCGGACACTGCCAGATGGTTATGAGACAATCTTAAACGAAGAAGCTTCGAACATCTCACAAGGCCAAAAGCAGCTTTTGACAATCGCCCGAGCTGTTCTAGCAGATCCACCAATCATGATATTGGATGAAGCGACGTCTAGTGTGGACACTCGGACAGAAGTCTTTATCCAAAAGGCCATGAACCGACTGATGGAAGGACGAACTAGCTTTGTCATTGCCCATCGTCTCTCAACGATTAAGGATGCAGATTTGATTCTTGTTATGGATCAAGGAAAAGTGATAGAGAAGGGAACGCATTCAGACCTTTTAAGGGAGAATGGTTTCTATGCAGAGCTATACAATAGTCAGTTCACTGAAAATGTAGCTGGATAATAAGAAAGAGGCTCAATTTCCAATCGGAATCGAGCCTCTCTTTTATATTGTATCAATACCCCCTTTTATTTCCCTTTTTCACAAATTCCCAATCTACCTCAATATTTTTTCTTACCCTTTGAAGAAGATGAAACATCGTTTCCGTTTCTTCCAAAGAAAATCCAGATAATGCAACCTTGTCGGTATACTCTCCTTCTTTTTTCAAAAATGGATAGACCTTTTCACCTTTATCAGTAGCATATAACTTTTTAATTTTTTTGTTTTCCTCATCATTTTTCTTTTCGATAAAACCTTGTATTTCAAGTTTTTTAATGGCACGAGCCGCTGTCGTTCGGTCAACCTTTATCATTTCTGCCAACTTTTCTTGAATGATTCCTGGATTTTCACATATTCGAACAAGATACAGATACTGCCCTTTTGTAAGGTCAAATTCTTTAAATTCGATATTACTTATAGAGTCCAATGCCCTTGCTATCATTCCAATTTCACGGAGTATTTCCTTCATTCCAAAAGCCCCTGACTTTTTTGTTGTATTTACAACAAAAATAATTTCATTTATACTAAAAAAGGATATACATTTATTATGACTTGTCTTTTAAAATAAATCTAGAAAAGGGATGAAGAACATTGGATTCAAAAAGAATAACTACAGAAAATGATTTAAAAATAGCCTTTCATATCAGAAAAGAAGTATTTGTAGAGGAACAAGGTTTCCAATTAGAAAGTGAATTTGATGAATTTGATACACTTAGTGCTTTATCTGAACACATATTAGTCTATTATAATGAAAAACCAGTCGGAACTGGAAGGTTAAGAGTTGTTGATGGATTAGGTAAATTGGAGAGAATTTGCATCTTAGAGCCTTACCGTAAATTTGGTCTTGGAAAAATTATAATAAAAACGTTAGAAGAAATTGCAATGGAAAAGGAATTATCCAAGGTTAAATTACATGGGCAAACACAGGCAGAGGGCTTTTATAAAAAACTCGGCTATCAGACTTCATCCGATGTCTTTATGGAAGATGGCGGTCCACATCTTTTAATGATAAAAGAATTAGTTAATGAATAAGTGTGTTAAATGTGAGTAAAACAAGAATTAACCTCTATCTGATGGGGATCATACTATTAACCCTTGGTTGTTCTTTAACCATACAATCAGACCTTGGAACATCCATTTGATGCCCATTTGGTCGGGCTTTCCATACAAGTCGGCCTTACTGTCGGAAGCTAGGAATTCATAATAGCCTTTATCATGATATTTTTAAATTCGCTTTTAAAAAGGCAAGACCAGAATTTCTGGGTCTACTAACTGCTTTAATAACAGTTCTTGGTATTAATGTATGGCTTTTTTTACTGCATGACTTGTTACAACCGGAACAAATGCTCGTTAAACTTCTTTGTTTAACGTTTGGGTTAATGATTATAGGACTTGGAACGGCTATCTACTTACATGCAAATTTCGCCCCAATTCCTGTAGACCGTTTGATGTTGATCATTCAAGATTTAACTAGAATGAATACACTATATTCAAAAACATTCATTTATCTTTTCTTCTTGGTTTTGGCAATCACTTTCAGTGGACCAATTGGTATCGGAACTTTATTAACCGTCTGTTTAGGAGGCCCTATTCTTAATTACTTCACGTTATTAATTGGCAGTTCATATAAAAAAACAGTCCATCCACAAATAGATATCAAGATAAAAACCATTCTTTATAGAATGGTTTTTAATTTAAATATTAAATCGCTTTGCACGAACGTTCATTAGATTTTCATAAGTCTCAAATAAAAATAGATATGATCAAACAAATAACTTTGGTTTCCGTCGCGATGATAACTCCAACATGGGTAGCATTAAGAATTAACACGAACAAAAAGGCAAAGCCCTTTATAATACGAAATGTTATAAAGGGCTTTTTTTTATTACACAACGGGTGCTTTTTCATGAAGAAGCGGGTGAAGGGCTTGAGTCTCATCAAGATAAACAAAAGCATCATATCTATCTGACATTACAGAAGGTACATAGTTTCCATATTGTTCATGTTCCGGTCTGTATACAACCCCAATCGCCCGATGTCCAATTCTACCTTGGAATAGGTGCCGATTTTCATCAGTGAAAATGAGCAACTTATCATACGCCCCCGAAAGGTGCATAGCCTCCTCCCAACTTCCATTCATTGCCGGGGGTACTGTTTTTATTTCAAGATCCATGCCCCACTCATCTGCTGCAATAACAGTTCCTCTGTAGGTTCCGAACCCTGTGATAAATACATCTTCAGTTGGGTTTTGCTCACAAATGACCTGACCTACGTTAATCATGCCGGAATCTCTCATATCAGTAGCGCTGGCATCACCAACATGGGTATTATGTTCCCATACAATCGCCTTGCCTTTAGAACCGTAAAAATCCATAATTTCATTAAGAGCATCCACCATATGCATATCCCGAATATTCCACGATCTATCATCATGAACCACCATTGTTCTGTAATAATTTTCTGCATTATACGCTACCAATGCATTCACTTGAAGGTTCAAATTCAATTCTTCGTGATGAGGGTATTTTTCTTTTTTTCGCTGAATAGTTGTTAGTAATTTGGCTACTTCCTCTATACAATCTTCTGAAAAAATGCCTGCGGAAACTGCGTACTCCTCATTATTACGATTGAATGGCTCAAAACATGTGAACGCCTGTCTGGCAGCGTCGAGGTCAGGCGAATCAATTTGTTTTAAGTAATGGATGACTTCATCCATGGATTCCCAAAGACTATAGATATCTATCCCATAAAATCCAACTTTCATTTGATTTTGTCCAGACTCATTGTATTCTTTCAACCATTCAATCAGTTCGATCATTTCCTCGTTTGCCCACATCCAGGTCGGCCAGCGGTCAAAACTTTTAAGTACATCCTTTGCGGATCTAGTCACTAGGTCATAGCCTTTAACATACCTATTAATTGCCTGGCATGCGGGCCAATCGCCTTCAACGGCTACAAAAGTGAACCCTTTTTCTTGAATCAGTTTTTTTGTTATTTCAACTCGGGCCGTGTAAAACTCGGATGTTCCATGTGATGCCTCACCCAGCAAAACAAATTTTGAATTATTAACTTGTTGAACAAGCTTATCCCAATCTGCTTCACTTGTAAGCTTGACTGATTGTTCGATTATTGACTGAACCAGATTATGATGCACTGTTTTTCCTCCTTGTTCTTTTACGAACATTATCGTTTGTATTCAGCATTATAAGAATTTGAACCTGCGTGTGCTGACAGTAAAGTATCAGCGTATCCTACTAGACGATTTATTAGTTCATCACAAATAGAGTAAACCAGCTGAAAATTTTCTACCTCAAATAGAACAGGATCATCCAGAATTACTGTTGTGTTAATGAACACATCTTTGTTTCCATATAGATTGTAGTGCACTATTGCCTTTCCAGCAGCTCCTCCAGTAACTGGATCATTAAAGCCCGGAATGAAAACAAACCATTCTTCAGCCGTAGCAGACCTGAAGTTTTTTGTGAATGACATTCGCTCGGTTACCTTCATGATCTTTTTTAACTCTTCCGGATTTATATCCTTGATCTTGTTCATTCCATTGCCACCCTTAACACAATGTTAATAATCTTCCGTTATATATTTTCCTTATGGGACTCATCCTATAAATATTATTATGAAATAGTCGAACACGGACACTGAAAAAAGGGTCATTATATACATGAAACATAACACAAGTAGACTTTTAATAAATGCCGTTAATCATGGAACTACTGCATATAAAGATTATTTTTGGGGTATCAAAAGAGGGAAGATAAATTCCCGGATTGGGTTGGACTGGTCTGGAGTGGAGGGGTTGCTCATGGAAAAGATGAATCGGGGAATTTTAACGGCGCTGTCGGCGATCGGCATTGCGCAAGGACTGAAAATTTTAACCCATAATAAGCTGACGGGAAAGTGGGACTTGAAGCAGGCTTTCACAACAGGTGGCATGCCTAGTTCGCACTCTGCTGGTGTGGCCGCACTGGCATCCTATGTGGCTGCAAATAAAGGCTGGCTGCATACGGAAACATCGCTGGCGACAGTGTTTGGCGTAATTGTGATGTATGATGCTCAGGGGATTCGGCGCCATACAGGCGAAATTGCTAAGCTTGTAAATGATCTTGAAGATAATATGGCAAAATTTTCTGGAGAGTTTCCGAGCTTCGAGTATGTGGAGCGTGAGAAAGAACTGAATGAACTGCTAGGACATCAGCCTGTGGAAGTGGGAGCAGGTGCGCTGCTTGGAGTTGTACTTGGGCTTATTTCGGCTAAATTGGAGGATGGCAAGCCCTCCAAAACCAAACGGCTGAAAACAGTGGGCTATTCTAGATCTTGAAGTAAGGTAAGCAAAGAACAAGGTAAGGAAGATTCTAAAAAAGATCGTACAAGATTTATTTAACCCAACATGTATATAAATATTTTTAACATGAAAATATCTAAAAAAACATCTCAGTAAGGTGTTTTTTCTTATACATCCGGAAAAAATTATAATCACTAATATTTTTTAAATCATAAGAATAAAAAATATGTCTATGTTATTAACATAGACAAGACTAATAATTTATTCTGCTTAACAAATAGGAGTGTCAACTAAGCTCTCATAGATGTACTATTGATATTTATTAAAGTGACGCTGTTTCTTCAACTAAGATTAAATTCTTTTGAAGAAACAGTATTAAAGGATCACCACATTGAAGATCCTTTTTTCATTAACTATAAAATCGATTTCTTAAGTTAGCTTGAAAGTTTTTTCGCGATTCTGGAGAAAAGTGAAATGCATTCTACTATTTTTTGCAGAAACCTAGACATCAATTTTTTCCTCATATATTCATTTTTTAAGAATTCGATAAATCAATAAAAAAACGCGACATACCTTGTCCTTCTTGCGGCCGTGAAAACAGAAAAACCTCTATGTGTTAGAGGTTTTTTCGTTAACTTTAATCACTTGTAAATAGTAATAAATCATTTTTACACAAAATTTAATTCGAAGACTTTACCTGCTGGAATACCCACTCTATCATTTTTTCATTTTCATAGGCGGGTATCCATGATGCATGGTCATAATTCATTTCTGATTTATATTCCGTGTATATTGGTTCTCCTCCATCACTTTCAATAGCGTCTATAATATTTCTTGAATATGAAACAGGGATGACTGAATCGTCTTCTGCATGAAATGCCCAGATTGGTACGTGATTGATTAGATGTGCCTTAGCCGGATTAGCCCCTCCCGCTATTGGGACCATCGCTGCAAATGTATCAGGATGTTCCATATTCATATTGAATGTACCAAAACCACCCTGAGACAATCTTGTGGAATAAAGTCGGTTTGGATCATTTTTTTATCCTCCTTCTATAATGCTTCCTGTACCTCTATTTCCATCTCCAATAAGGCGTAACTCAAACTTTTCCCATGCGTATCCATACCGAGTGATATTGTAACTCCGCCAAGCAAAGCTTGATGACAAACGAACTGAAGAGCAGCGATATTTGGAACCTCGTATCGAAAAATTTCACCATCAACAATGTCCTTAAAATGGTGTTTTACTCTCTCTATTGTTACTTCTTTGCATAAAAGGGAATAGTCTTTTTCCTGATATGGAATAAGCGAAAGCATCAAAATATCCCCTTTATCACCAGCGCGACTGTGGGCAAGCTCATATAGTTTTTTCTTCATGCAGTACACTCTCCTTTATTACAACACTCACTTCAATTTCTTCACGAGGAAGCAGTGAAGAAACAATTCCTAAAACTTCGTGTGTATACTTTCTTGCTCCTCCTCCACCGGCTGGCCCGTTTGTGTAAAGAGATTCAACCTCTTCACCAATTTTAGCGGCTTCGCTTAGACTTTGTGCTTTAGCTGCTACCCTTAGTCGGACTTCGTATGGTTCATTCCATTGTCCAAAGGTATTCCGGTGTGTGGATGAAACACCGATATAATCAATCCGCAACTCATCAAAACTCTTCTCAAGTCTCTTTCTCATAACGTCTCCAGCTAGTTGGGCTCGTCCCCATGCATTTGAACCTGCATATGAAATTTCTCCTTCTCCAATAAACCCTGCATGGTAACCGACGCTTACTTTTAACGTTTCCGGCCGTTTTTTTCCTTTCCCTCCTGTTACTTCAATTCGATCCTTCCCTGCCTCGCGAAGCTTTACTGACATAAAGTCGGCAATTACATCAGGTGTAATGTATTCGTTCGGATTTGTGACTTCATATAAAAGCTGTTCTTTCGCCGTCATTAGATTGATAACTCCACCTGTATTTGAAATTTTTGTAATCAAGGCAGAACCGTCTGCTCGTACCTCCGCATACGGAAATCCTAAGTTCTCCAGGTGTGGAACATCCTTTTTTCCCGGATCTGCGTAATAACCTCCAGCAATTTGACCACCGCATTCCAAAAGGTGGCCAATAATGGTTCCCTGTGCAATCAAATCTGTATCGTCAACCGACCACCCGAAGTGATGAACCATTGGCGCTAAAAATAAGGATGGATCCGCCACTCTCCCGGTCAGAATAATGTCTGCTTCTTTTTCTAACGCAGGTAAAATAGCTTCCACACCGAGATAGGCATTTGCCGATAAAATTGGGCCGCATGAATGTAGAGGCTTATTTGTTTCCATAGACTGTGCATTTGTATCTAGGAATGACGATACATCATCCCCTGTAACAGCCGCTACTTTGATAGAAAGACCTAGTCGTTGGGCAATTTCAATTACTTTTTCAGCGCCACTGACCGGGTTGGCTGCTCCCATATTTGTAATTAACCGCACACCATTTTGAATGAGTGTTGGAAGTAAAAGCTCCATCCGCTTTTCAAGCAGCGGATCATAGCCTAATGAAGAATTCTCTTTTTTTCGCTTTTGCGCCAGCGCGATTGTCCGTTCAGCCAAACATTCCAACACTAGATAATCCAAATTCCCTTTTTCTGCAAGAAGTAGTGCGGGTTCCAACCGATCACCTGAAAATCCTGCACCTGAACCGATTCTAATCAACATAATCACCTCAAATAATAGTAATAGCTCCTGTTAGCAGGGCTACGATAGTCATGATAATTGTTGTTCCAAATGCCCATTTAAAAATAAAACGCTGATGATCCCCTAAATCAACGCCTGTCATTCCTATAAGAATAAACGTAGACGCTGTTAATGGACTTAATGGGAAGCCGGTTGTCATTTGCCCCAGTATAGCTGCCCGGCCAACTTCAATGGGATCAATTCCAAAAGTAGAAGCGGTTTGACTTATGATAGGTAAAACTCCAAAATAGTAAGCATCTGGTGTAAAAACTAAACTAAGAGGCATGCTTGTTATAGCTGTCAAAATAGGTAAGTAGCCCGCCATCGCTTCAGGAATAACCGAAACCATTGAAAGCGCCATAGCATCAATCATTTTTGTTCCGGTCAAAATACCGGTAAAAATCCCCGCCGCAAAAATCATGGTCGAAACCATAACAACGTTGTTTGCGTGACTTGTGATACGCTCCAGCTGTTGTTTTTGGTTTGGGTAATTCACCAATAAAGCAATTGTAAAAGCAATAATAAACAAAGTAGGAAGTGGAAGCCATACTTTGATTAAAGCGAAGAGAAGAATCAGTGTCAAAATAAGATTGAACCAAAAAAGTTGGGGACGTTTAAATTCTAACGTCGTTACCGCTAATTCTTGAAAAGCTATGTTGTCCTTTTCCTCCATATCTATAATCCCTAATCTTTTCCTTTCTCTTTTTCCAAGCAGGTAGGATGAAAACAACACCCATAGGATACCTGCAACCATAGCAGGTAGAATAGGATTAAATAGTTGAGCAGAAGTGACATTCAAAGTTGCCATCGCCCTTGCTGTTGGACCGCCCCATGGTGCAAGATTCATGACACCGGCGCCCAGAGCCACTACACCTGCTAAAATCAGAGGGTTCATCTTCAATTTCTTATAAAGAGGTAGTAAGGCCGAAACAGTAATCATAAATGTAGAAGCACCATCCCCATCTAACGATACAAGCATCGTGATAACAGCCGTGCCCACCACCACTTTTAAGGGATCTCCTTTCACGATAAGAAGCATCTTAGTTACGATTGGATCAAACAAACCCGTGTCCATCATCAGTCCAAAATATAAAACAGCAAAAGCCACCATAATTCCGGTTGGAGCAACCTTTTCGATACCCGCTAACATCATTTCTCCTATCCCCAAGCCAAATCCGCCAATCAAAGCAAAAACGATCGGCACCAACACCAGAGCAATTAATACCGATAATCGTTTTGTCATAATAAGGTAAAGGAAAACTCCTATTGTCAAGAAACCCAAAATAGCTAACATATAATCCCCCCAATGAGTCGTGAATTGAATGTTTACTGACATAGCACAGCTGAAAAATTTTTTTCCACGGGGCATATTTACCAAAGCTTACATTGCCCTTTATAAAAGAATTTTGCTGTATACTATTCTTATTGCAAGAACCATGCCTAAACAAAGAAAGTTATGTTAAATTATTATTGAAGTTTGATTTTCTTAGGTGTTTGTTCACTCTAATGCTGATTTATCAGTTATTTAAGTACTTACTAAGAAAATTAAAAAACAAAAAAAGAAAGCACTTTATTGATAGCGCTTTCTTTTATAGTGGATTCAATTTCTAATTTTTTAGAAAATATAACTAAGATTCTCAATTAAATTATTTTATCCCCTAATTCTATGGCCTTGGTGGATTTCTAATTTTTTAGAAATCCATTGATATTATTCTAATTTTTTAGAAATCACTTTAAATAATACGGTATTTTTTCATTTTATTATATAAGGTGGCCAAAGATACCCCTAGAGAATTTGCTGTTTTTTTTCTTCCTTCCATATCATTTCCGAACTTCCCCAAAATTTCTTGAATGAATTTTGATTCTGCTTCTTCCATTATGTCTTTTAGTGTATGACCGTTTGGTTTTAATGTAGAATCTAAGCGATTCAATTCAAGCTTCATCATTACATCTGGTAAGTGGTGGAACTTTATTTCCATTCCTTCCGCCATACAAGTTGCATAGTCGATAACATTTCTCAATTCTCGAACATTGCCAGGCCAATCATATGACCGCATAAATTCTAAAGTTTGTTCGTCAATCGTGTACATAGAACCATCCCTAGCTGATGGAGTTAATGACGAACGAAGCAATGAATGAACCAGTTCAGAGATATCCTCTCTTCGTTCTCGTAGAGGTGCTATCTTTAAGCTTATAACATTAAGTCTATAAAACAAATCTCCGCGAAAATGATTTTTATTTACAAGCTGTTGTAAATCACGGTGTGTAGCAGCAATAATCCTGACATCAATATTTCGCTCTTCTGTTTCTCCTACTCTTCTAATCTTACTTTCTTGTAACACCCTGAGTAACTTAGCTTGGAGATCATATGACATATCACCAATTTCATCCAAAAAGAGCGTACCCTGGTCTGCCATTTCAAATAAACCGATTTTACCGCCTTTTTTTGCATTGGTAAAGGCCCCATCTCCATAACCGAATAACTCACTTTCTAATAAAGAAGATGGAATAGACGCACAATTAACTGGAATAAAAGGCTTATTACCACGATGGCTTTTATGATGAATAGCCTGTGCGAATAATTCTTTCCCTGTCCCACTCTCGCCGATAATTAAAACTGGAAAGTTGGAATCGGATACCCGTTTTGCCACATACACAACGTCCTTCAACCCGCCATCTTTTCCAATAATGTCATCAAAAGTGTATTTTACTTTATATAGCGCATTCATCTGCTTTTTAAGCTGCCGGACTTTCTCGTTTTGTTTTTGAAGTTCAAGTGACAATTTATGAACTTCAGTTAAGCTTTTACAGACGGACACAGCGCCAACAACCTGTTCATTGAGAATAATTGGAGCCATATCGACCACATATTCCCGATCTTTTGTCTTTCGGTAGACCCCAACACGACACTGACAATCTTTTAGTGTTTTTGTAAGTTGCGCTCCGGGCCGATACTTTACCAGTGGCTTCCCTATGATATCAGGTGTAACACCAGTAATACGTGTATATTCAGGATTAATCATTTTTACATACCCATTATGATCAATCACTAGAACACCGTCATTGATTGACTCTATAATTGCTTTCCACCAGCCTATGCTATTTTCACTAATTGAAGCAGTGTTTATATTATTTGATTGCTCTTTCAAGGAATTAACTCCTTTCACCCTTATATACTATTGTAAATCTAAAATTCTACCTCTTCATTTAGTTCATATTTCTGTATTTTTCGCCTGGATCATTTTTAATTTTATCTCTAAACTTCTAATTCGTGAACATTTCCTTTGTGGTTGTTATGTGTTTACCCACTT